>JBOHFY010000384.1:0-22242 GCA_050699895.1 Pseudonocardiaceae bacterium | reverse complement strand
AGCTGGGACTCGCATCGCCACTCACGGGTCGCCTGGCGACACGTTCTGGGGTGGTCACCTCGTCAGGATGAGGGGGGCTGGTGTGCCGGCCACCCAGCTCGGTGGGAGGGCCGCGATCGCGTCGCCGAGTGCCGCTCCCCGCAGGAATGCGGCCCGGTGGCCGCTGACTATCCGGGCGGCACCGCCTTCCCAGGCCACCGGGATCAGGCGGGTGAGCCCGGGTGCGGGGCGTGCGTCTCCGGTCACCGGGGCCAGCGGCAGCTCCGGCAGGCGCCGGCCGGACAGTCCGGCCAGCAGCGGGGCGAGGAGGGTGTACGCCGCGACGAGCGCCGCGAAGGGGTTGCCCGGTAGGCCCACGAGCCAGCGTCCGGCTCCTATCCCGGCCAGTAGCTGCGGGTGCCCGGGACGGCAGGCCACGGTGTCGATGATCCATCGCGCACGGCGGGCGCTGAGCAGCTGCCGCAGTTGGTCGGTGCCGCCGACCGATGTCGAACCGGTCACCACCACCACCTCGGCGTCCCCGTCATCGTCCGGCGAATGCACTGCCGCGGCCAGCAGGCCCGTCGGATGGTCCGGCAGGTGCCGGACCGCGCACGTCTCCCCGCCCAGTTCGGCCACCAGCATGGGCAACAGCGGGCCGAGAGCATCCCGTACCCGCCCCGCCCCGCTCGGCCCGCTGTGGGTGAGCTCCTCTCCGGTGACCAGGATCCGCACCCGCGGCCGCGGCCGGACCGACAGGGTGTCGTACCCGCAGGTCGCGGCGAGCCCGATCAGCGCGGGCCTGATACGGGTACCGGTCGGCGCCAGCGGCGCCCCCGCCGGCGCGTCCTCACCCGCCCGGCGGATGTGAGTCCCCGCCAAGGGCACAGCGCCGGACACGGTTGCCCCGTCGCGGACCGCCAGTTCCACCGGAAGGACCGCGCTCGCGCTCACCGGCACCTGGGCTCCGGTGGAGATCTCCACAGCCTCCCTCGGCGCGAGCGTCCCCTTCCAGACCATCCCCGCCCGGATCTGCCCCCGCAGCCGCCAGGGCCCGGGACCGGCCACCGCGTACCCGTCCATGGCCGCGGTGTCGAAGGCCGGGAGCGGCACACAGCTGCGGATTTCCGCCGCCAGGGTCAACCCGGCGGCGCGGCTCAGCGGGACCCGGCGGGTAGGGAGCGGCTCCGGCGCGGCGTGCGCGAGGACTCGCGCCCGTTCCCAGGCCACTGGCGTTGACCGGTGCGGGTCAGCGGGACCGGCGCCGCGCGGCGGCGCCGCCTTGCTCATGGCAGCCGTAAGAACGGTCATACCCACCACACTGCCCCTGCTGTATTTCCGTCCGCTACGCGTCCGGTTGCCATCGCGCACCGGCCCGCTCACGTCCCGGGCCCTCGGGACGTGAGGTCGCACGCCTCAGACTACCTGGTGGGGTGACTACCGGCTGCTGATCAGCCGCATGGTCGGCGTGGAGTTCGGGGACGGCCCACCCGGATGCCTCGCCGGACCGGCGCTGGTGCATCTTCCGTAGGTGTGGAACTTTTACGATCAAGAGTCCGTATTTGCTGGTGATGATGGCTTGACTCGCCGCTTCTGCGCAAGCATTATGAGCTTGAATGATCACCGTAGTCGGAAGGTGGCTGCAGATGTGGTTCGGCACGCGGGTTCTGAGCATGGTTGGCCTGCTCGCCGCCCGGGGCCGGTTGGCCGCTGCGGCCACCACGGCCGGCCGTGGTGGTGATCAATGGCGGGGTGGCTCACTGGGTTATGCTAACCGTGGCCGAGTTTCCGGGATCCTGATGGGAAAGGATGAAAGATGACTCTTACCGTCTTAACGGTCGTCGTCATCGCGTTGATGGTTGCCGTTCTGGCGATCTTCCTGTTCGCGATTGGCGTGCTGCTCAACCGCACCGCTGACAATCTTGATGACTGCGCGCAGAACGTGAAGAAGGTTGCCTCCCAGGCCAAGGTAGTTGGGCCTGGCGTCAAGCGCATCAACGAAACCGGAACAACAGTGATAGGTGCAATTCCACTGCTGTGTGACGCTGCCGAGCAGATCGGCGTCGCTAAGTCGGCTCCCTATATTGATCCTTCTGAGGCTCCTCCCCCTGTGACTCCCTCGCGAGTTTATTCTTCGGCTCCTCGATCCACGGTTACCTCCGCGGCCCCCCGTGCGGCTGTTTCCACAGTTCCCGCGGCTTCTACGCAAAGCGTGGGTTACTTAGATGACAATAGGGGGAATTTGGGCTACCTGGATTCGTGACGAACGTGAACTCGACGTCACCGACGTTGTCAAGCGCGGTTTGAGGTCGGTCTCGTCGAGTTCACAGCTCTGGGACGCCGTGGATGTCTAAGTTGGCGCGAACCTGCGCTGCTTTAGCTGAGTCGTTGAAATCTTCGAAGATCGGCAGCGCTTGGCGCCAGTATGTGGCTGCTTCCGTTATCTGGTTGAATTTCTGTAGTATATCACCTATGTTGAGTAAAGTTCGGGCTTCGCCCCATCGGTCGCTGATCTCGCGGTAGGTGATGAGGGCTCGCTGGAAGTATTCGAGGGCGTCCTCGAACCGCTGAAGATCCCGATAGGTGGCGCCGAGGTTGTGCAGGACCGTGGCTTCGCCCGATCGGTTGTGGGCGGGGTGGGCGACGGCCAGGGCCCGCTGGAAATAATCGAGGGCATCGTCGAATTTCTGCAGCTTCCGATAGGCGGCGCCAATGTTGACCAGGGCAAATGTTTCGCTCCATGGATCGCCGATTTCTTGGGAGATGGGTAGCGCCTGCTGGGAGTAGCCGAAGGCTTCCTTGTGTCGCCCGAGATAAAAACAGGCCTGACTGAGGCCGGTCAGGGAAATAGCCTCAGCCCATTGGTCGCCGATTTCTCTGCTGATGGCTAGTGAGCGCTGGTAGTGGTCGAAGGCTTCTTCGTGTTGCCGTAGGTGAAAATAGGCCATCCCTACGGCGCCGAAGGTCCAGGCTTCGACTTTCCGGTCGTGCAGGTGCTGAGCGGCGGTGAGGCCGATGTTGTAGGTGGCGATCAGGTCGGCCCAGTTTTTGCGCAGGTCGAAAAATCCCCACAGGGCGAGGGGGAGTGTGCAGGCGATGACGTGCTCGCCGGCCTCGGCGGCTTGGTGAATGGCCGCTATAAGATTCGCCCGTTCAGCCTCACACCAGTCCAGCGCCTGGCCATAGTCAGTGAACTTCAGCGGCGAGCAGGTTACCTCCGGCTGGTCGAGGGGGACGCGGCGGCGATGCGGGTTAAGGATGCGGTCGGCGGCATCGCCGGTATGCAGGTACCAGGTGAGCACTCGCCGCACGGCGGCGGCACAGTCGTGGTCGTTCTCCTCCTTGGCGCACTCCGCGGCATAGACCCGCAACAGGTCGTGGAACCGGTACCGGTCCGCGCCGGTCTCCTCGATCAGGTGTGTACCAGCCAGCGTCTCCAACAGCCGTCGTGCCTGCGCGGGGGTGGTGTCGGTGAGCGCGGCGGCGGCCGGGGCGCTGATGTCCGCTCCGGCATGCAGGCCGAGCAATCGGAACGCCCGCGCCGCGTCGGGCGGTAGCGCGTGGTAAGACCACGAGAACACCGCACGCACCGCGGTGGCCTCGTCCTCCTCGTCAGCGGTGGCGAGCAGGTCCAGGCGGTCGTGCGCCACCGCCAGCTCACTGGCCAACTCAGCCAGCGTGAGGTGCGGGTGAGTGACGGCGCGTTCGGCCGCGATACGCAACGCCAACGGCAGGTACGCGCACCGGCTGGCCAGCTCGGCAATCGATTCAGGTTCGGCCGCGACTCGGCCGTCGGCGATGACATCGCGCAGTAGCGCGATCGCCTCGGCCGGAGGCAGCAGGTCCAGTGTGACCCGGCTGGCTCCGTCCCGGGCAATGAGACCGGACAGGCGGCTGCGGCTGGTTACTACGACCCGACAGGTGGCTGAGCCAGGCAGCAATGGCCGTACCTGCTCAGCGGTATTGGCATTGTCCAGCACGATCAATACACGGCGCCCATCAAGCAAGGAACGGTACAGTGCGGCCCTCGCCCTTAACCCGGCGGGAATCCGCTCAGCGGGCACATCCAAAGCACGCAGGAACTCTTCAAGAGCCTGCTCGGGGGCCATCGGCGAGCCAGGATTGTATCCTCGCAGGTTCACAAACAACTGTCCCTCGGGGAAGCGATCACGGACCCGATGGGCCCAGTGCACCACCAGGGCTGTCTTGCCCACCCCGGCGGTGCCGGCGATCGCCTGGATGACCAAGGCCGCAGGCCGGTCCTTATCATCCTGAGCAAGGAAGGCATTGAGAGCCGTCAGCTCAGCATCCCGACCAGTGAAATACATCACATCCATCGGAAGCTGCCGCGGCACTGCCCCCGCCGTGGGTGTCAGCCCAGCGGGGGACTGGCCAGCGGGGGCCGTCACATCCCCGCTGGCCGTGGGGTCGACGGATACCGGCGGCGTAGCGCGGTTGCGCTCCTTGCGTCGCCGTTCACTCCGCTTGCGCTCACGGTCGGCGGTGAGCGCCGCTCCGTGCAGCGAGCGCCAGTTCTCGTCGTGCTCGGCGGCTAATGCCTTGACCAAGACATCGAACTTCTCCCATGCTGGGACAACAGACCAGGTCTCGAACCAACCCGCGATCGTGCTCCCGGCCAGCTCGAGGCCGGTGGCCGCCGCCATGCGGTCGATGCGACGAGGTGACGGATCGCCGTTCGCCGCCAGCGCTTTCTGCACACACGCCCACAGATGGGTCACTGCCCCGGGGACGGGCACGACCTCAGAGTCGTCCACGGACCAAGTATGGGCCACACCCCGGTGGTGCGGACCCCGCACCTGATCGGTCGACTCGGTCCGAGTCCGCCCGAAAAATTTCCTAGAGAGCGGCTAGCTTGGGACGCTCTGTCCGCGAGGCCTGGGATGGGGTGAGGCCTGCGCTGGCGGTGATGATACAAGGTGATCGTGGCATCGAGTCGAATAACAGGATGATACAGGAGGTTCATCATGACGACTGATGATTCGGACCTCGTGATCGCCAAACGGTTACTCGACGCGGTGAAGGCGCAAGGCTTCCAGTTCCGGCGTGTTGGCGGCCCCGATGGGGCGTTGCTGGGTACCCGACGCATCGGAGAATGGACAGAGCTGGTCTATCTTGACGGGTTCAGCCGGAATTGCTACGCGCTGCGCGAGCGCAAAACTTCATTGGTCGCACCGAATAACGCGTGGGCCGAAAGCCGTGTTGACGGTGGCGCGCTGAACGTGCTCAACACCGTATTGACCTGGGGAGAATCCTGACCCACGCGCTGGCCCGGGTGGCCCGCCAGCCACGACCCGAGCCTGACCCGCACCTGTCGACCGCGGGTATCCGCTCCCCTCACGGTCACTCCCGATGCCCGGCTCCGGTACCCTGACGCCTCATGGAGAGCAGTGAGTATGACTCCCGCGCGGTGGAGGCGGGCGTCCGCTCGCTCTGGGAAGAACGTGACGTCTACCGGTACGACCCAGCCGCCAGCGGGCCGGTCTTCAGCATCGACACCCCGCCGCCGTACGTGTCGGCCTCGCACCTGCACGTAGGCCATGCGATGAGTTATTCCCAGGCCGACTTCGTCGTGCGATACCACCGCATGCGCGGCGAGCGCATTTTCTACCCGATGGGCTTCGACGATAACGGTCTGCCCACCGAGCGTTTCGTCGAACAGAAGTACGGAATCAAGGCGGCGGACACACCTCGGGCTGAATTCATCAAACTCTGCATGGCGGAGACCAAGACCACCGCGGCGCGCTACGAGGATCTGTGGCGTCGGGTGGGTCTGTCCGTGGACTGGTCTCAGACATACTCCACTATCGACTCCCGGTGTCAGGCCACCGCGCAGACGAGCTTTATCAAGCTGCGGGAGGCCGGCTATATCCGGCGAAGCCGGGACCCGATCCTCTGGTGTGTCGAGTGCCGCACGGCGCTGGCGCAGGCCGACGTCGAGGACCTGGAGCGCAAGGGCCGTCTCCACAAGATCGAGTTCTTGGCTGTGGAGACGGGTAAGCCGCTGGTCATCGCCACCACCCGGCCGGAACTGCTCGCGGCCTGCGTGGCGATGTACTTCCACCCCGGAGATGAGCGGTACGCCGATCTGGAAGGCACGTTCGCGCGGGTGCCCATCTTCGGCCACGAGGTGCCGATCAAAACTGACACCTCGGTCGATCCTGAGTTCGGCACCGGGCTGATGATGGTCTGTACGTTCGGTGATGTCGAGGACGTGAACAAGTGGCGCCAGGACTCGCTGAGCCTGCGTCTGGTACTCGGTGCGGACGGGCGGTTCGACCAGTCGACCGGGCCACTAGCGGGTCGAAACGTTGATGATGCTCGCCGCGTCATGCTTGATCTGTTGAAAGACAGCGGCGAGTTACTGGATTCCACCTCGGTGCGGCAGGTGGTCGGAGTGCATGAACGTTGCTCCACGCCAGTGGAGTTTCAGATCCGGCCGCAATGGTTCGTCCGGATCATGGAACACCGAGACCGTTTCCGGGCCCGCGCGGCGGAATTGGTGTGGGCGCCGGAAACCATGAAGCGGCGCCTTGACGACTGGATCGACGGGCTCAAGTGGGACTGGAACATCACCCGGCAGCGACACTACGGCGTACCGTTTCCGGTGTGGTATCGACTTGACGAGAGTGGCGCGCCGATCCAGGACGGCGTGCTGATGCCGGAGCTCTCCGCGTTGCCGGTGGATCCCAGCACCGACCTCCCGCCGGGTTTCACGGAGAGCCAACGCGGCACGCCGGGCGGTTTCACCGGGGACCCCGACGTGATGGACACCTGGATGACCTCGTCATTGTCACCGCAGATCCATGACGGATGGGCGGTTTCTGGGACCGGCTCAGACCCCGCGCTGGCTCCCATGAGCCTGCGGGTCCAGGCCTTCGAGATCATCCGGACCTGGCTTTTCTACACTGTGGTCCAGTCGGAGTTCCACGTCGGCCGGGTGCCGTGGGACACGGTGATGATTTCCGGGTGGGGCCTGAACGAGCAGGGCAAGAAGATCTCGAAGCGCGACCTGGAGAAGTCAGCCGGCGCCGAGGGGTTCAACCGCTACGTGCCCGACCAGGTCATCGCCCGGTACGGTGCGGATGCGCTGCGCCTGTGGGCGACGTCGGCTCGACTCGGTCATGACCTTCGGTACAGCGAGAAGGACGTGAAGGTCGGCCGGAAGCTCACCGTCAAACTCTGGAATGTCGGTCGCTTCCTGGACCTGCACCTTGATGGGTTCGACCCCTCTTCCGCGACGCTGATCCCCGTGGCTGACCGGAGTGCGGTGGACCGCTGGGTGCTCGCGCATCTGGCCGAGACGGTCGCGGAGGCCACCGAGGCGTTCGATCGCTACGATTTCATGCAGGCACACAAAGCGGCGTCGAGGTTCTTCTGGTCGCTCTTCTGCGACCGCTACCTGGAGATGATTAAAGATCGCTTCCTGGACCCGGACAAGCACTCTGACGGTGAACGGCTCAGCGCGCGGTGGACCATGCGGGAGGCATACCGGACAGTGCTCGCGCTGTTCGCGCCATTCGCGCCATTCATCACCGAGGCCTTGTACCAGCGTTTTTACGCTGATTATGAAGATACCGACAGCATCCACGTCTCGTCGTGGCCGACGGTCGATGAGCGCTGGAAGACCGATCCGAGCGACATCGACCAGATGGTCGTCCTGCTTGACGCCGTCCGCGCGCTTCGCTCCGCGCGGCGGCTGCACTCCGGTACCCGGATCGCCCAGCTGATCTTGGACACGGCGCGGGGCGAGCCCGCCGCGCTGGCCCGGGCCGTGGCCGAACCGCTGCGTACCGCCTCCCGGGCCGACACGGTCGTCTTCGCCTCCGCCGAGCATCCCAGCGGGCTTGACGGCATCGCGGTGGGTATCGAGCCGTAGGGCGCGGCGTTCGCGGTTGCAACTTTCTGTGACCAGGTGGTCACGGTGAGGAACCGGATCTGGCAGTGTGGCGTCTCCCAAGTAGTCAGATCGCCCACCACCAGAACCAAGGAGACTCACGACAGATGGCACAGCAGTTCGGCGCGCAGTTCGAGCAGATGCAGGCGGCGGCACAGCACGTCGACGAGGTGAACCAGAGTGTGCAGAATCAGCTCTCGGCTCTGCGCAACCAGATAGCACCGCTGTCGGGGGCATGGAAGGGCCAAGCGGCGACCGCCTTCCAGACGCTGATGCAGCGGTGGGATGCCGACGCGCTCCAGATCAACCAGTCACTCCACAACATTGGTGACCAGATCCGGGGATCCGGGGCCACCTACGCCCAGGCCGACGAGACCGAGCAGCAGAGCTACTCGCGAATCAGCCAGGCCCTGGGCCACTGAGCGCGCCTACTCAGGCCCCGCGCACCACAATCAAGACTGAAGGAGACAGGCACGTGAGCGAGATTCTGGTCACGTTCGGCGAGCTGGAGAGCGCGCAGAACTCGATTCGAACGACGTCAGCGAATATCACCCGGGAGATGGAGGATCTTGCCCGGTACCTGCAGCCGATGGCGGATTCCTGGACCGGCGACGCGTCGAACGCTTACAAGGACCACAAGGCGAAGTGGGATCGAGCGGCGCTCGACCTGAACCAGGTACTGAGCCAGATTGGGGTGGCGCTGGGTACCTCGAACCAGAACTACCAGGAGGGCGAGCGGGCGAACACGCGGCGTTGGTCGTAGCCGCCCAGCATGAGGTTTTCGGGTCGCCGCCGGGTGGTCGCTCGCCCGGCGGACCCCGCTCCAGCCGGGTCGCGCGGCGGCCGGTATCGTTCCGGGGACCCTGCGAACCGCGATAACGAGGTAGGTCCGTGCGCACTTACAGTCCCAAGCCTGGCGAGGTCGAGCGCGCCTGGCATGTCATCGATGCCACGGACGTGGTGCTGGGTCGCCTCGCCAGCCAGGTCGCCACGCTGCTGCGCGGCAAACACAAGCCGACCTACGCCCGGCATGTCGACACCGGCGACTTCGTGGTGATCGTCAACGCCGGCAAGGTGGCGCTGTCCGGCAACAAGGGCGATCGCAGCTTCGTCTACCGGCACAGCGGTCACCCGGGCGGGCTCAAGCGGCGCTCGTTCTCCGAGATGCTCGCCACCCAACCGGAGCGGCTGGTGGAGCGGTCCATCAAGGGCATGCTCCCGAAGACCACGCTGGGCCGGGCGATGGCTCGCAAGCTCAAGGTCTATGCCACTCCCGAGCACCCCCACACGGCCCAACGGCCGCAGCCATTCCAGATCACCCAGGTCGCCCAGTGACGTTGTCAAACACAGTGACTATGCCTGATCCAGTCAGCACAGAAGCCGCGAGTAGTGAGGAACCGAGAGACGCCGTGACCACCCCGCAGACGCCGCAACCCGAGGCCGGGTCGGCTGTCGTTGTTGCGCCGGCTCCGCTCGTGCCGGCGATGCCGATGCCCAGCGGCCAGGTCGTGCAGGCCGTCGGTCGCCGCAAGGAGGCGATCGTGCGGGTGCGCCTGGTGCCTGGCACCGGTGTTTTCACCCTCAACGGCACCAGCCTGGAGCGGTACTTCCCGAACAAAGTGCATCAGCAGCTGATCCGGGAACCTCTGGTGATCGTCAACAAGCCTGAGTCCTACGATGTCCTGGGCAACCTCTCCGGTGGCGGTATCTCCGGCCAGGCTGGTGCGCTGCGGCTGGCCATAGCCCGGGCACTGGTCGAGATCAACGTCGATGACCGCCCGGCGTTGAAGAAGGCGGGCTTCCTCACCCGCGACGCCCGGTCCACCGAGCGTAAGAAGTACGGTCTGAAGAAGGCGCGCAAGGCGCCTCAGTACTCCAAGCGTTAGTAGCGCACGCGTTGTCGCACCGCCTGTTCGGTACCGATGGGGTGCGTGGGCTGGCCAACTCCGAGCTCACGCCAGAGTTGGCGCTGGCCGTGTCCGGCGCGGCGGCACGGGTGCTCGCCGAGCACGGTCTTGGGCACCGTCCGGTCGCCGTGGTGGGTCGGGACCCTCGGGCCAGTGGCGAGATGCTGGAGGCGGCTGTCATTGCTGGCCTGACCTCTGCGGGCGCTGATGTCCTGCGGGTCGGGGTGCTGCCCACCCCAGCGGTTGCCCACCTGGTGGCTGAGTGGGCAGCGGACCTCGGCGTGATGATCTCCGCTTCGCACAACCCGATGCCCGACAACGGGATCAAGCTCTTCGCCGTCGGCGGTCGCAAACTTCCCGACGCGGTGGAAGACGAGATCGCCGCTCGGGTGGACTGCCGCGAGTTCGAGCGTCCCACCGGAGCCCGGATCGGCCGAGTGCGTGACGCCCCGGACGCCGCCGAGCGCTATGTGGAGCACCTACTGCTGGCTACCCCGCAGTCACTGGACGGGGTCCGCGTGGTGGTTGACTGCGCGCACGGCGCGGCGTCCGCCGTCGCCGCGCGTGCCTACCGCCGGGCCGGCGCCGAGGTGGTGGCGCTGCATGCGCAGCCCGACGGCCTCAATATCAACGACGGTTGCGGGTCCGCGCATCTGGAGCGGCTGCGGGAGGCGGTGCTGGCGCGGCGCGCGGCGATCGGTATCGCGCACGATGGCGATGCCGACCGCTGCCTGGCCGTGGACGCCAGCGGCGAGGTGGTGGACGGTGACCAGATCATGGCCATTCTCGCGGTGGCGATGCGGGAGTGCGGCGAGCTGGTCGAGAACACTCTGGTGGCCACCGTGATGAGCAACCTGGGGCTGCACCTGGCGATGCGCGAGCACGGCGTGGTGGTCAGGACCACTCCGGTGGGGGACCGGTACGTGCTCGAGGAGCTGACCGCGGGGGGGTTCTCGCTGGGCGGTGAGCAGTCCGGGCATGTGGTGCTCCCGGCGTACGCCACCACGGGCGACGGGCTGCTCACCGCGTTGCGACTGATAGACCGGATGGTCAGCTCGGGGCGGAGCCTGGCGGATCTGGCCGGCGTGCTGACC
This sequence comes from Pseudonocardiaceae bacterium, assembly GCA_050699895.1. GTDB lineage: Bacteria > Actinomycetota > Actinomycetes > Mycobacteriales > Pseudonocardiaceae. Next base: position 11,347 of record JBOHFY010000384.1, on the reverse strand, counting down.
CGGCTGCCGCAGGTGCTGGTCAACGTCGTGGTCGCGGACAAGGCTGCGGTCGCGGCGGCACCCGAGGTGGCCGAGGCCATCGCCAGCGCCGAGGCCGAACTGGGCGAGACCGGCCGCGTCCTGCTGCGCCCGTCGGGAACCGAGCCGCTCGTGCGCGTGATGGTCGAGGCCCCCACCGAATCGGCCGCCACCACCATCGCCCAGCGCATCGCCAAGGTCGTCGCCGGGCACGCGTCGCCCTGACTCATGGGTGGGGTCTTAGGGTACGGGAGAACTCGATACCAGGCCGTAAGCCGCCAACTGGTCGTCCAACATCGTGACAGCCTGGGTTGCCTGCCATGGCTGCATCCGGGCGCGCGTCGTGCGCAGCTCTGTCACCAGCCGCGCCGAGCGGGTCTGGGCGGCGAGGCCAGCGGCACTACCGACGACCCGCGCCGCCTCATCGATCTCACCGGATTGCAGATGAGCATTACCCAGGTGAAGTGTGCAGACGGCGCGACCATCCACGATGGACCTATCGTACAGTGCCAGTCCCGCACTGGCGCTCGCCACCGCCTCCTGCGGCTTTCCCAGCCGCAGCAGACACTGGCTCTTCATGCGGGCGTGATACCCTTCATTGAGGAAAAACACTATCGATCCGACAGGAATTTGCCCAGTTGACGCCGGGGCATCCTGAGCCCTCTCGAACTCGACCATGCACGCCTTGTACTGGCCGTCGACCGCATAGGCCGTGCCAGCCCGTTGCGCCGCACAGATCCGCATCAGCGGATTCTCGCTTTTGTTGACCAGCCTCTGGGCCGCCGCGGCGAGCTCGATGGCGGGGTGTGCCTTACCCTGCCAGGATATGTGATTACTCATTTCACACAGTGCGTGGATAGTGAGCTCGATGTTGCCCGCGTCCTGTGCTGCCGCCCGAGCCTGCTCGCAGTAGTGCCGGGCGCTGTCGTAGTCATTGTGATCGAAGTAATAATACGCAATGGACGTGGACATCTCACTGTACACCGAGAGGAGCTGGGGACGAAGCTCGTCCGGGCATTCCGCTAGCAGACCATGAACCAGATTTTGTTGCGCGAGCGCGGTATTCAGCACCGCGCGCGAGCCCAGCGCGTCATTCAGCCGTTTGCGATACCGGAGCATGGTCGCGAGATGGTCGATGACCCGCTCGTCCACTCGGCTCGGCGAGACGATGGCGCGAGCCAGACGCTCCTGCTCCTCGGCATCCAGACTGCTCATAATCGGTGAGGCGGCAACAGCGGTGGCTGCCCATCCCAGTTTCTCGAGTAGTTGTCGACGGTTCATCGTGTTCGCCCATCTGCGGAGGAATCTCGTGAGCTGGTCGTGTATCTGGTCCATCCATTCGGCGGGCACCGTGTCTTCCGCCGCGCGGCCCAGGAACGTGAGGAACGCCAGCGGTGCCGCGAGCCCCTCGGTCAGTTCCGCGCCAGCGAACGTGACCATGCTCGCCAGCGTTTCCTGCGGCGTCAGCGCCACCCGCCGGTCCGCATCGCGGGGCGCAGCGGGGGTTGTCGTGGCGCGCAGTGTCTCCGCTCTGGCCCGGGCTTCGGCGAGCTGAGCCTCGCGAGTGTGCACCTCATGGTCCTGTTTAGCCGCTTCCAGGGCATGAAACGCGGCTAGCAGCGCGCCACCTGCCCGGCACCGGCTATCGGCGATCTCCCAGAAGCGCTGATCGCCACGGGAGCGCCCGCGCTCGATATGCGCCACGGTCGTGCGGTCCACCGACGCGGGTATGGCCAGCTGGCCTTGAGTCAGCGCCGCCGCCTGGCGGGAGGAGGCAAGCTGCGCACCGAGCGCGCGGCGCAGCTCGGCAATCTCTTCTGGTTCCCGTGCCATGGCTGTCTCAGTCCCCCCGTCGTGCGTGACCTGCTCAGCGTAGCCCCGGTGGGTCACCCCGTCGTGACAACCGTGTGCATTTGCTTATGCACGACCCGTCACATCGGGTTCAGTACCACCAAGGCACCAGGGCCGGGTTGAGCTCCAGGCTGGTTTACCCCCCGTCTGGGGCTCCTGCCCCCGCCAGCCCGGAGAAAAGCTCCCCGGCCCTGGGTGCCGCCCGGGAAGACGAGCGCACGAGTGAGGTCGTAGACGGTGGCAAGCGGGACAGTCGTGGACAGGGGCGGGTTGTGTCATGGCGAGGTGGGGGACCGTGAGCAACATCCATGAGGTGCGGTGGCGGTTGTTGCGCGAGCAGCTGGGGGAGGTATATCGCCAGGCGCAGCGGCAGCACGAGTCGGTGACGCCGCCCGATGGCAGCCTTCCCCCAGACTCGAATGTTGAGATTCTCCTGCGCCTGGCCGGGGCAACGTTGACGATACTCGAATGGCATGGCATAGCTGGCTTGGGACGGTGCCGGATGCGGGCATGCTCACGGTGGCGATGGATACCGTGAGTGGGGAGAACATTGTCGGACACCACGGGTTGAGTGGCGGCGCGAGGCACCGGCTTTGGGTCAGATGAAACGATCATGTATTGCGGGTGTCTGCTTTGACCAACCAGAAGTGCACGCCGAGTTCGTCGTCTTCGAGCAGGCCGATGTCAGAGGCGTTGGCGTCTGCGGGGAGATTCGAGAGCGGGTGCTCGGTGACCTTGATGGCGAGAACGGCGTCGGCGAGTTCGCGTTCGTGCTCGCGCAACGCCTCGGCCGTCTCACCGCTCGCGGCCCAGGACAGCAGGATGCGGTCTGTGACGTCGAGGTCGGCGTCCTTCCTGGCGGTTTGCACCAGTCGGATGGCCTCTCGCGCCAGGCCGGCTTTACGTAGTTCCGGTGTGATGGTGGTGTCCAGCGCGACCGTCATGTCTTGGTGGCCGCTGACCGCCCATCCGCTGCGAGGGATCTCGGTCAAGGTCACGTCGTCCAGGGTTACCGTGATGTCCGCTCCGTCCAGGCTGACCGTTGCTTGGCCGCCTGTCTTCAGAGTGCGGACAAGGCGGCTGTGATCGGTGGTGGTGATGGCCTTGGCGGCGTGTTGAGTCCGTGAGCCGAATCGCTTGCCCAGCGTGCGGAAGTTGGGTTTCACGCTGATGTCCACGACTTCGCCGGCTTGCGCGAGGGGTCTGACGTCGCCGACGTTGAGTTCGTCGGCGATTTCCGCGATGAGTTCGGCGGGCAGTTCGCGGCCACCGGGGATGCCGATCAGCGCGCGTCGCAGGGGTTGGCGGACCCGGATGTTAGCGGTTTTGCGCACCGCGCGCCCGATCTCGACCAGCTGGCGCGTGATGCCCATGTTGGTGCGCAGTTCGTCATTCGAGCGAGTGGTGCCCGGGGTCGGCCACGCGGCGAGGTGTACGGAGTCCGCGGCGCGGGCGTCACCGGGCTTGATCGCGTGCCGCCAGACCTGCTCGGTGATGAATGGCACGAACGGCGCGAGCAGCCTGGTCAGGACGTAGAGACACTCGTGCAGGGTAGCCAGCGCGTCGCGGTCACCGTTCCAGAAGCGGGCGCGGCAGCGCCGCACGTACCAGTTGGACAAGTCATCAATGAACTGGGCGAGTACCCGGCCCGATCCGGCCGTGTCGAAGTTCTCCAGGGCGGTGTCAACACTGGCCACGACGTGGTCCAGCTCGGCGAGCACCCACCTGTCGATCACTGGCCTGTCGATTACTGGCCGGGCAGCGACGGGCGCGGCGGCTCCCGGTTCCCAGGAACTGGTGTTGGCGTAGAGGGTGAAGAACGAGGCCGTGTTCCAGTAAGTCAACAGGACCTTGCGGACGATCTCTTCCAACGGCGCGTCACCGATACGTCGTGGCGACCACGGGGAGCCTGAGCACAGCATGAACCACCGCAGCGCATCGGCACCGTGCTTGTCCATGAGCGGAATGGGCTCGATGACGTTGCCGAGGTGCTTGCTCATCTTGCGGCCGTCCTCGGCGACGATGTGTCCGAGGCAGACCACGCTCTCATACGATGAGCGGTCGAACACCAGCGTGCCGATGGCCATGAGCGTGTAGAACCAGCCTCGGGTCTGGTCGATCGCCTCGCAGATGAACTGGGCGGGGTAGTCCTTCTCGAACCGCTCGACGCTGCCCTCCACGGAGGGATAGCCGATGCCGGCGAAGGGCATGGAGCCGGAGTCGAACCATGCGTCGATCACGTCGCTGACCCTGCTGGATCGCTCGCTGCACGCGGGGCACGCGAAGGTCACCTCGTCGATATCGGGACGGTGCGGATCGAGGCTGGACAGGTCGTGACCTGTGAGTTTCCCCAGCTCAGCGCGGGAGCCGACGCAAGTGAAATGCCCGTCCTGGCAGCGCCACATCGGCAGTGGCGTGCCCCAGTACCGGCTCCGTGACAGTGCCCAGTCGACGTTGTTGGCCAGCCAGTCACCGAAGCGTCCGTGCTTGATGTGCTCGGGATACCAGGTGGTGCGCTCATTCTCGCGCCGCAGCTCCGCGCGCCGGGCGGTGGTGCGGATGTACCAGGACAACTGGGCGTAGTACATCAACGGGGTATGGCAGCGCCAGCAGTGCGGGTACTGATGCTCATAGTTCAGTGACCTGAACAGCAAGCCACGTTGTTCGAGATCGGCGATAAGTATTGGGTCAGTGTCCTTGAAGAATGTTCCTCCGACGAGATCCACGTCGGTGAGGAAGTGCCCGTCCGGGCCGACCGGATTGACGACAGGAAGGTGGTGCGCTCGGCACGCGGCGAGGTCCTCGGCACCGAACGCCGGCGCTTGGTGCACCAGGCCGGTGCCATCGTCGGTCGTCACGTAATCAGCGGTGATCACGAAGTGTGCGTCCGGAATATCGACCAATTCGAAGGGGCGGCGGTAACGCACGCCTGCCAGTCCGCTCCCTGGCAGTGATGCCAGAACTTCCGCCTCTTCTCCGAGAACGGTGACCAGAAGCGGCTCGGCGACCACGAACGTGCCCCGCCGGGTGCGCGCTATCACGTAGGTCACATCAGGATGTACCGCCACGGCGGTGTTGGACACCAACGTCCACGGTGTGGTTGTCCACACCAGCAGGTCCACTCCGGTCAGCCCGTCCAGCTGCCCGACGATCGGTAGTCGCACGAACACCGAGGGGTCCACAATCGACTCGTAGCCCTGAGCGACCTCATGATCGGACAATCCGGTGCCGCAGCGCGGGCAGTACGGCGCGACGCGATGATCCTGGACGAGAAGACCCTTGTCATTGATCCGCTTCAATGCCCACCAGACGCTGTCCACGTACTCGGGTGACATGGTCCAATACGGATTGGACATGTCGACCCAGTAGCCGACGCGCTCGGTCATCGCCTCGAACTCGCCGATGTAGCGCTGGACGGACTCCCGGCAGCGCGCGTTGAACTCCTTGATGCCGATCTTCTCGATATCCTGCTTGCCGGACAGGCCGAGTTCCTTCTCCACCGCGATCTCGACCGGCAGCCCGTGGCAGTCCCACCCGGCCCGGCGCGGTACATGGAAGCCCTTCATCGTCTTGAACCGGGGGAAGACGTCCTTGAAGACGCGGGTCTCGACGTGGTGTGTGCCTGGTTTGCCGTTCGCGGTGGGCGGCCCCTCGAAGAACACCCACTCCGGGCCGCCGACCGTCTGCGCCACACTCCTAGCGAAAATGTTCCGCTCACGCCAGAACGCCAAGACCTCATGATCGAGGGCAGACAGCTCTACCCGAGGGGGCAGCGGGGTGTAGGGGGACTGACCGGGCAACGGGGCTCCTCCATGGCGAGCCAGCGGACACGTACGGCGCGCTCAGGGTATCGACCTGCGCTCCGTGACCCAGGCTGAGGACCCCCAGCACGACACCTCGCGGTCCTACTGGGGTTGAAGACCTCTCAGACACCAGCGATCGACGACCGACGTCTGTGCCAGGCCCTTGACGTCCTGGATCATGAAGTCGGCCCGATCCGCATGGCGGCATTCGGCCGGGCCCGATAGCGTTGCCAACAACTTGATTCGGATCCTTAACGGCGTAGGTGATCCGTCAAGTTGCGATCTCCGGGTGCGAACTCTAGCGTCCAGTTGATCTGAACATGAAGACAATCGCCCCGAGCGCGAATGCGATGATCACGATCCACAGGACAATCAGCATAATCCACCCGATAACCATGGCTTCTCCCTAGGTAAGCCCGGCGTCGCTCCCTTGCGCCTACTGTAACATGCGAACTCTCTTGGAGACTCGTGTCATCACATTGGGTGCCCATCCTGACCCGGACCCTGGTCAGCGATCATGTCGTCATCCGGCTTGGCCCGCGGTCGACCGCGATCCCGACCCGATACGTGGTTGTCAAGGTGCAGAATTCTGAGTGGGAGGCGAGGCCGTGAACGCAGGGGAGCCCCGCACGGTGCTGGACGCGCTGCGCGCCGGCCAGGTGGTGGTCTGCGACGGTGCGATGGGCACGATGCTGCATGCGGCTGAGGTGCCGCTGGATGCGTCGCTGCCTGAGCTCAACCTGTCGCGCCCGGCCCTGGTCCGCGACCTGCACACGACCTATGCTAAAGCGGGCGCCCGAATTATACCGGTTCGTGGCCGACGGAGCCACCCTGCTGGGCGGGTGTCGCGGGACGACACCCGCCCACGTGCGAGCGATCTCCCACGCCCTCGCCGCGCTGCCCCCCGCCCAGCGGCCGCCGGCCTCGCGCGACAGTGCCGGATCACCCTGGGATGTCGACTCGGTGGGCCTTGTCTCCCTGCTCGCCGCGCTCAACGTCGGGCGGCGATATCACCAAGGTAAGCCCTGGCGTAGCGCGCTCATCGACGCGGGGAGCGCAGTGAGCCGATCACCAGGAGCAGCCCGACGATCAGCGCCAAGGCCGCGAGGACCCAGCGGCCATCCACGTCGGGCAGCCAGGCGATGCCGCCGAGCAGCGCGGTGCCCGCGATTCCCAGCGCTCCCAGCCCGGCGAGCAGGGTGAGCGGGTCCGGCCCGCGCCGCAAGGCCAGGGCATCCGCCTCATGGGCGTCGTGCGGTACCGGATGAGCGATTGTGGGGCCCGTCTCGTTCATGATCCACGCTTCACGTGTACTTGGCCGACACCGGAGCGAACGTCCAGGATGATTTTACCGCCGCCGGGGCCGGCGGGTCCGTTGTCGGTCGCGGTCGCCCGGGACGGGTGGCCATGACCGGTGCGACCGAGGCAGTCGACCCCCCCGAGCTGCGTCTGGCAGCTTACCTGGGCGTTGACGTTCGGAGGCAGGATGACATGGGTCTCCCCGACGCCCACCGCGACGCTGGTGCGCACGGTCTGGCCGTCCGTCAACCGCAGCCCGGTGAGGTCCAGCCGGCCGTTGCCCAGGGTGACTGCATAGCGCGGCTGCACCTGGGTGACCGTGACCGGGTCCCAATAACTGCTGCCGACCTTGAAACCAGACGCTGGTGTGGCCTGTAGCACCCAGGTGAGCAGGGCCAGGGGGATGGCCGCGACGATCAGTCCCCGACCGTCCTGCAGGAATGCGCCCACCACGAGACCGAGCCCGACCACACCGAGTAGCAGGGCGGCGATCTGGGCAGCCGAGAGCGCGGGCCAGAACGCGACCGCGATGCCGCCGGTTAGCAGCGCGAGCCCGAGGGTGATCGGGGTCACCGTGGATCGGGTACCACGTGGTGGCGTGGTTGGCGTGGGCGCTGAGGGTTCCGGTAGGTCCCAGGCGAACGGGGCCACGCCCAGCGGGTCCCACGCTGGCGGAGCGGCACCGTCGGTCGTGGTGGTCGGGGCCGGTGTTGTCGTCTCCTCCGGCGGTGTCTCCTCCGGCGGTGTCCCCTCAGGCTGTGCCGCCGCAGGTGGCGGCGACCCCGGGATCTCGCCTAGCGCGGCTCGTGAGCGGTGCAGCAGCACCAGCGCCCCCAAGGCCACGACGAGCGCGAGCACGCCCGATGCGCGCCCATCGAACACCGCCTGAGCCGCCGGGACCAGGAGCAGAACCAGCACGATCGTGAGTGCCGCGGACATCGAGCCGCGCCCGCGTCCGGACCTGCCCTTCGCGCCGGATGCCTGGTCTGGCTCAGTGGGCAGCAGCAGCCAGCCCAGCAGGTACAGCAGCAGCCCCGCCCAGCTGAACAAGGTGGCCACCACGAACGCCACTCGAACCAGCACTGGGTCGATGGCATACCGCCGGCCGATCGCCGCCGCGACTCCGGCTATCTTGCGGTCGTCGGCTCGCCGGCGCGGCCTGGTGGCCCAGAAGTCCCGTACCGTGTGCTCCACGCTGATCCCGCTCACGCCGCTCAGCCTGGCGTTTACCAGATGTCGAGCACCATCGGGGGTTACCCTGACCCGTCCCTGAGTCGGGGGACACCGGGGTCGCCCCTGATACCCCTGGCACCCCCGCGCGTGTGACGATGACGATCGTGAGTACACCGGCGGATCAGGCGAGGAGAAGTCGCCTGCCCACCCAGCCGGTGGCCGGGCCGCCGCGGTTGCGCCGGCATCGCCGCGAGCGGGTCATCGCTGGGGTGTCCAGCGGGATCGCCGAGCACCTCGGTGTCCCGGTGTTGTGGGTGCGGGTGACCCTCGTCGTGCTCGCTGGTCTCGGCGGGTCCGGGCTGATTGGTTACGTGCTGTTGTGGGCGTTCGTGCCGGCGACCGAGGCCGGCACCCGGCGGCCGGGTACCGCGCGGGACCGGCAGCAGGCGGTCGGCCTGGTCGTGCTCGGCGGGGGCCTGGCGCTGGGCGGGGCCGCGCTGGGCACCGCGTGGGGTGGCTGGGTGACCGGACCGCTGGGGGTCGCCCTGGTCGGTGCGGGTGTGGTGTGGCGTGAGGCGGACGCTAGCCAACGGACCCGCTGGCGCAGTGGCGCGGGCATGTTTTTCGGCGCTGGCCGGATGGCGCTGCTCCGGGTGCTGGCCGGGATCGGGCTGGTGACCAGCGGGATCGCGGTGTTCCTGCTCAACCAGGGTGACCTGGGTGAGGTGCGGTTCGCGCTGCTGGCCGCCGCCGCGACCCTGGTCGGGGTGGCTGTGCTCACGGTGCCCTGGTGGTTGCGGCTGATGCGCGCATTGGGTGAGGAACGCCGGGCCCGGATCCGCACCGAGGAACGGGCCGAGATCGCCGCGCACCTGCACGACTCCGTGCTGCAAACGCTGGCGCTGATCCAGCAGCAGTCCGATTTGGCCAGGGAGGTTCGCCGGCTGGCCCGTGGCCAGGAGCGGGAGCTTCGCTCCTGGCTTTATGGACCGCAAGGCTACGGTCGAACGACGCACGCCAGCGTCGACGGTGCCGCCACCGTGTCAGCGTTCGCCGCGACGCTGCACGCCGCCGCCGGCGAGGTGGAGGACACCTACGCGGTGAGCATGCAGGTCGTCGTGGTGGGCGACTGCGCGCTGGAGGAACCGCTGCCCGCGCTGGTGCAGGCCAGCCGGGAAGCCATGGTCAATGCGGCCAAGCACGCCGGGATCGCCGAGGTCAGCGTGTATGCCGAGGTCGAGCCCGGGCAGGTGCAGGTTTTCGTCCGGGACCGGGGTACTGGATTCGATCCGGCGGCGGTCGCCGCTGACCGGCATGGCTTGGCCGACTCGATTCGCGGCAGGATGGGACGCCATGGGGGTACGGTGACCCTGCGTACCGCGCCCGGTGCGGGCACCGAGGTCCAGCTGGCGCTCGCTCGCCGAAAGGGCGGAGAACAGACATGAGCGGGGACCGAGACATCCGGGTCTTCCTGGTGGACGACCACGCACTGTTCCGCACCGGCGTGCGGGCCGAGCTGGCCCGGGCTGGTACCGCCGAGCCGGGCGCGTCGGCGGTCGTCGTGGTGGGCGAGGGCGGGTCAGTGGACGAGGCGGTCACCGGAATCGGGAACCTGCGCCCCGACGTCGTGCTCCTTGATGTACACATGCCCGACGGGGGCGGCGCGGAGGTGCTGCGCCGGGTCCGCCCCGAGCTTCCTGAGGTGGTGTTTCTCGCGCTGTCGGTGTCCGACGCGGCTGAGGACGTGATCGCGGTGATCCGGGCCGGAGCACGAGGCTACGTGACCAAGACGATCTCCGGCCGGGAGCTGGCGGACGCGGTGCGCCGGGTGCACGTGGGTGACCCGGTATTCTCGCCGCGGCTGGCCGGTTTCGTGCTCGACGCGTTCGCCCACCGGCCTGGGGCGGCGCCGGTGGGCGACCCGGAGCTGGATCTGCTCACCCCGCGAGAGCGCGACGTGCTGCGCCTGCTGGCCCGCGGCTACGCCTACAAGGAGATCGCCGCTGAGCTGTTCATCTCGATCAAAACGGTGGAGACCCACGTGTCGTCGGTGCTGCGCAAGACGCAGCTGTCCAACCGCTACGAGCTGTCCCGCTGGGCTTCCGACCGGCGGCTTGTGTAGCCTGCGGCTACCCGTGAGTGAGTAACACTGTTATAGCACTAAATGCCACTCACGGGTGCCTCAGCTCCGTGCGGCGGACTCGATGAGCACCCGGCCGTCGGGTGCGGTACCCATGGTGAGCCGGTAGCGCTCGAGCGTTCGCTGCCGGTTTGTCGGTTCGAACACCAGGTTCACCAGCACGGTGTTGCCCCGCACGGCGACTGGCCCCCGGATGCTCACGCGAGTGATCCCGCTCCAGAAGTCGTTGTAGCGCTGGAAGCCTTGGGCGTGTTCGGCGGCACCGAGGTACTGCCACGCCGCGGTGGTGTCATCGGGTAGCAGACCGTAATAGGTGCGGGCGGTCTGCTCCAGCTGCGTGGGCTGCGGTTGGGGGGCCCGCGCCGGCGTGGGCAGGGCGCCCGCGCCGGGCGCCGGTGGTGTTGGGCCTAACGCCAGCTGGCCACGACCGGCGGTAGGCACGGCCATCGTCGAGGCGACGGTCAGCACCATGGCGAGCACGAGGAGGCAGCCAGCGGTCCCGAACAACACCGCCGGCCGCCGCCACCACGGGGTCCGGCTACTCCAGGCCAGCACGGCCGGCGCGGCGCTGGCGGGCAGGTCCACCGCGGTCGGCGTCGCCGAGGCGGGTCCGGCTCGAGTGGGCCCAGTGATCCGGGTGGGCACGAGCCCGCGAGCCGCCACCGCGCCGAGCGCCCGCACCGCTTCCAGCATCGTGGGGCGCGCCGCTGGGTGCTCCGCCAGCAATCGCATCAGGACCGTGGACAACGGCCCGGCCCGCTGCGGGGGCCGGACCCGGCCTTCGGCGACGGTCCGCAGCAGCGCCAGGGTGTTGTCGTCCAGCCCGAATGGCGGTTCGCCTTCCACCGCGACATAAAGCATCGAGCCCAGGGAGAACACGTCGCTCGCGGGGTCGGGCGGCTCACCGCGGGCTACTTCCGGAGCGAAGTAGGCGGGGGTGCCCGCCAGCACACCGGTGCGGGTCACGGTGGTGTCCCAGCTTGCCCGGGATATCCCAAAGTCGGTGATCTTGACGATCCCGTTCTGGCCGAGCTTGTATTTTATAGTTTTGTCATCCCGGTGG
>JBOHFY010000383.1:0-11401 GCA_050699895.1 Pseudonocardiaceae bacterium | reverse complement strand
GGTGACGGGCAGAGCCCGCTGGGAGAAACGACGCGGCGGTGCGCCGACACCGGCTCGCGGCGCGCTACCCGGCATCATCGGGCGATGACCACCGCCACCGTCGCCGGGATCGACCGCACCGGCCCGGCCGTCCGCGAGGTTCTCGCCAGGTTCGATTCCCACGCCTGCACCCGGTTCGAGGCCGAGTTCCACACCGCGATCATCGAAACCCAGTGGATGTTCTCCCACCACCGGCCAGCCGTCGAGGTGTGACGCCGGAGCCGCCGCGTTTCGACACTGAGTGGGTCGAGTACGCCAGAGAGCAGTTCGCCTCGCTGGCCCCGACCGTGCGCCAAGCCGTCATGGCGCGGGTCGCCGAGCTGGAGAGGGATCCGGATCCGACACGGTACGGCACCTATACGGACTGATCACCTATGCGGTAGTCGCCGAACGGAAGAAGGTCATTCTGTTGCGGATCACCGTGGTCGAGCCGTGAGTGCGTCGGGTTGAGCACGATGTCGGGCTCAGGCGCGGGTGGTGGCGACGTCGCGGGCCATGCGGGCGAGTTGGCGGTGATCATTGCCGGGGCGGGCTTCCAGGGCGCTCACCAGCGGGTCGAGGCGCCGACGGGCGCGCAGCGAGCTGAGCTTCAGCACGCCGGTGATCGCGCCGTGGGCCAGCGGCAACCCGTCGGGCTCACCGGCCCGAACGTGGATGGTGGCCAGCAGAATGCTGGATCGGGTACGGCCCGAGTTGCTGACGGTCTCCCAGCGCCGCACCGACGCCGCAGCGAGCGGCTCCGCCGCGTCCAGCCGCTCGCGCTGGAACTCCAGATCCGCGTACGGCCGGTCCAGGTCACCGTCCGGGTCCGCGGCGGTGGGCTGCCACAGCTCCCGCGCCGTCGCCATCGTGACGGCAGCGCCGTCGGGGTCTCCCATCAGCGCCAGGGCGGTCGCGGAGTCCGCCAGCCCACAGGCCTGCACGGCTGCTCGGGAACCTTGCCAGCCGACCCTCGTACGCTCGTCGCCCGCGGGGATACCCGCCGCGATGACCTGCCCGAACTGCAGCATCGCGAGCCCGTCATTGGGGCGGCCGTGCTCCACGGTAGTCAGCCCGGCAGAGTTCACGGCAATGGCCTGCAGGTAGACGTCACCCGTCTCAGTGGCCAGCTCCAGCCCGCGGTGGTAATGATGCATCGCGCGGTCGTAGAGACCCGCGCCGAACGCGTCCCACCCAGCCTCGATGTGTAGCTCCGCTACCGCCGTCTTCAGGGCCTGCTTGACCGGCTCGGCGCCCGAGACATCCAGCAGCCGGGTCACCGAGGCTGCGGCAGCGCTGCTCACCCCGGGGTCGGGGCCGTAGGCGCGACCTGTTTCACGGAGCCACCGGGTGAGGTCACGGACCTTCGCCACGTGGACCCCCAGGATCCGGGAGGGCGGCGGGATCGGTGCTGGGGCGGGCAGCGCGGGCCGCTGTCCGAGTTCTTGCAATGGCCGGCCCGCGTAAGCCATCCCGGCCATAGCTATCAACGCCCGGCGGCGCATCTCCTCAACCTCCTCCTCGGTGAGCTCTCTACGCCCGACCCCACCAGGGTAGGCGCCACCACCGTCGGCGGGGCCGAGGTTCATCCACTCACGCGGGATCCCCAACCCGTCGGCGATCCGCACCAGCACCCGGTAACCAGTCACCCGCCGGCCCCGGAGGACCTCCGAGATTTCAGACTGGCGCATCCCGACCGCATCGGCGATCCCCCGCTGGCTCCACCCGTTCTCATTCAGCACCCGGAACACCGTGCCGATGTCATGGCCGGCCAAGGCGACCCGCACATCCGGACGAGCCAGCAGCGCAGGATGCACCGGTGGAATGTTGCCCACCAGCCTGACGATCAGGTCGTCATCCCCAGAACCCATCACCGATCACCACTCCCTAACCAGCACGGTCTCGTCGTCTCGTCGTCTCGCCAGCTCCGCGAGGACGTCGATCCGGTCGAGGAGGTATACGGCGCGAGCCCGGGTGTCCTCGAACATGTCCATTACGGCTAACTGATCGGCGGCATACCACCCGAACGGCAGTTCGGCGTCGGGTGCGGGCGCGCTCGCGTCGGCGAGAGCGAGGTAGAGATGGTCGACGTGGACATGCGGCTCGGGTTCGCGTTGTTCGGCCGGCACGTGTTGCTCGACGATCCACAACGGTGTGATCACCGAGGGCTCGTCGGCACCGTCGGGCTCATCGAGTCCTGGGCCGGGTAGGAGCCGGGCGGCGAGGCCGGTCTCTTCGGCGACTTCGCGCAGCGCCGCCTCGGCGGGGTTCTCGTCGGCTTCGACGTGCCCGCCGGGCAGCATCCACTTTCCGAGCCGGGGATGGCGGATGAGCCCGACATGCCAGGCGTTGTCTGCGCGGGCGAACAGGAAGACACTGGCGGTGGCGTGTTTAGCGGTCACCCGCGCCATGCTGCTCCGATTCGGGCGAGCTCATCGGCAGCGACACGCTCGGGGCAGGGAACTGCTCAGCAGTCGGTTGGCGAAACACTGATGGGAGGACATCCATGACGCGCTGTGCGGTTCGACGCTTGCCGGGCTCCGGCGCGGTGCTCGGGTAGGTACCGGGTCGCCGAGGCGGGTCGCACAGTTGAAGGCGCTGCGCCCGGATCTCACTATCGTCCCTATTCGGGGGAACGTGCCGCCGAGGCTCGCGAAGTTGAAGACCGGAATGGATGCGGTCGTCTTGGCGGCGGCCGGCCTGCGACGCCTCGGGCTGGAGGACAACATCACCGAGCTGCTCCCACTTGATGATTTCCCTCCGTCTCCAGGGCAGGGGGCCATGGGCATTCAGCTGCGTGCCGCTGACAGTGAGCTGTGGGAGATGCTGAACTCCTACGGTGACCCAGCCACGGATGCTGCGGTGCTCGCCGAGAGGGCGCTGCTGGCCGAGCTGCACGGCGGCTGCTCAGTGCCGGTAGGCGCGTACGCGGTGCCATCCGGAGCCGGACTGAAGCTGACGGCGCAAGTCACGTCCCTGGATGGGACACAGCGCGCGTTCTCCTGCGCGACCGCTGCTGATCCCCAGCTGCTGGGGGAAACGCTGGCCCGCACGATGCTGGAGCGGGGCGCCGAGGCGATCCTGCGGCAGATCAGGGTAACGGTCTAACCAAGGCTCCGGGCGATGTCGACGGCGGCATAGGTGATGATCTGATCCGCCCCGGATCGCTTGAGCATGGTGAACAGCTCGACGAGCAGCCGAAAGTCGCCTTCCGACTGGAGCCTCAAGTATTCGCCGGACACTGAGAACGGGGCTATCGGCACCCGGCACACTTGTTTGAGCGTGATCAGCACGTCCCCGCAGAACAGTGCCGGTTCCAGAAGCAGCATGTCCGCGCCTTCGTCCACGAACCCCAGCGACGTACGCACTGCGGTCTGCGGTCGTGCCGGATCGATCTGGAAGACACGGCGCTCGCCGGACGCCGGGGCCGCGTCCATGGTCTGTCGGTAGGCGTCGTACAGGCGTGAGTCGAAAATCAGATGCGGCATGATCTGGACCTGCGGGTGGCCGGTGTCTTCGAGTGCCTGCCGGACGCAACGCACGCTGCCGCTGATCATCGCCGACGATCGAGGGCGAGCGACACCGTGGCGGTGTGTACCTGCATCCGGGTCCGCGCGGTTATCCGGCGGTTCGTGCCGTCACGGTGACGAGACGGCAGGACGCACGTAGCCTGAAACAGATTCCTGGACCAGTCAGAACTACTCCAGGGGAGCCTCGGATGGCCAAACCGTCACCCATCGGCGAGCAGGTCGCCTGGTTGCGCGTGCTCCGCGGCTGGTCACAGGAGGAGCTAGCGCACCGAGCGGGCGTGCCGTCGACACCGTCCGCAAGGCGTTGACCTCCGCCGACGTGGTGGGGTTGGCTGAGTACGCTGAGGCCGGACAGTACGACGTGCTCGCCGCGACTCTGCCGGACATGATCGCCGAAGCCCGGCACGCGGTGCACGAGATGACCGGCGACGACCAGGTCACCTCCTACGGGTTGCTCGCCACCGCCTGCCAAGTCGCCGCCGGAGTGACGGTGATGGTCGGCGCCGAAGACCTCGCGTGGACGGCCATCGAACGCTCCGTCGCCACCGCCGAGCAATCCGGCGACCAGCTTTCTCGCGCCTCCGCCGCCCAATTCGCCAGTTGGATCTACCGCAGGCAGGGCCGCTACGCCGAATGCCAGCAGCTAGCCACACGGACCGCTGAACGTTACGAGCCCCGCATGTCCACCGCCGAGCCGGCCCAGCTATCCATCTGGGGCGGGCTGCTCGTGGGGGCCAGCGGCGCCGCCGCCCGAGCCAACCGCCCCGGCGACGCCGATGACCTGCTCGGTGTCGCGGCTGCGGCCGCCGCCCGGCTCGGCGCGGACCGATGGGACCGTTGGTCGGTGTTCGGTCCCCGGCTGGTGGCCCAGACTCGCGTCATCAACGCCTGTGAAATGGGCGACTACGAGACCGCGTGCCGCGCCGCCGCAGGTGAGTGGATCCGCTACTACCGCCTCGCCCGCGACATCACACTTGAGCTCTGTGAACGCGCCGGATCACGACGCTCCGCCCTGCTCGACCGCATGGTCGAGCACCTCAAGCTGGTGTAGGAGCGGGGAGACCGGCCGCGGGAACAGTGGTCCGTAGGATCGCGTTATGGCAGGCGTGAGCGAGCGGACCCGGGACGTCATCATCATCGGCTCAGGTCCGGCGGGCTACACAGCCGCGATCTACACCGCGCGGGCCCAGCTGGAACCGCTCGTCTTCGAGGGAAGCCAGTACGGCGGCGCCTTGATGACCACGACTGAGGTGGAGAACTACCCGGGGTTCCGGGACGGGATCATGGGTCCGGACCTGATGGACCAGCTCCGTTCCCAGGCCGAGCGCTTCGGCGCCGAACTGCGGCCCTCGGACGTCACGTCGATCGAGCTGGCCGGTGACCTCAAGCGGGTCATGGTCGATGGCACTACCCACCTGGCCCGGTCAGTCATCCTCGCGATGGGGGCGCAGCCCCGCTACTTGAATATCCCCGGCGAGCAGGAGCTGCTCGGCCGCGGCGTCAGCTCGTGCGCCACCTGCGACGGCTTCTTCTTCCGCGACCAAGACATCGCCGTAGTCGGCGGCGGGGACTCCGCGATGGAAGAAGCCACCTTCCTGACCCGGTTCGCGCGGTCAGTCACCGTGGTGCATCGGCGCGCCGAGTTTCGCGCTTCGAAAATCATGATCGAGCGAGCCCGGAACAACGAGAAGATCCACTGGCGCACTGGGGTCACCGTCGATGCGGTGCTCGGCGACGGCGGTGTCAACGGCCTGGGGCTGTCCGACGGCTCAACGCTGGACGTCACCGGGATGTTCGTGGCGATCGGGCACGACCCACGTAGTGGCCTGGTGCGCGCTCAGGTGGACACCGATCCCGATGGCTACGTCCTGGTGACCGCACCCACCACCGCCACCAGCGTGGACGGCGTCTTCGCCGCGGGCGACCTGGTGGACCGCACCTACCGGCAAGCTGTCACCGCCGCCGGTACCGGTTGCTCGGCCGCGATCGACGCCGAGCGCTGGCTCGCTGAGCACGCCGAGGACCCGCGTGCTCAGGTGGCGCACGAGTTCGTCGGCGGCGGTTACGGCCCGACGCCCTGATCACCCACGTTCCCACCAGATCCCGCACCCAGGAGATGAGATGGCAGACAAGTCGACCGTGATCGTGACCGATGAGTCGTTCGCCCAGGAGGTGCTCGGCAGCGACAAGCCGGTGCTGGTGGACTTCTGGGCGACCTGGTGCGGCCCCTGCAAGCAGATAGCGCCGGTACTCGAGGAGATCGCCTCGGAGTACGCCGAAAAGATCACCATCGCGAAGATGGACGTCGACAAGAACCCCAAAACCGCGGGGGACTACAAGATCATGTCTATCCCGACCATGATCTTGTTCTCGGACGGCGAGCCGGTGAAGCAGATTGTCGGCGCGAAGCCCAAGGCCGCGATACTGGCAGACCTGGCCGGCTACCTGGGCTGACCTGACTTACGAATCCCGTCCCTGGCGCAGCAAGGAACGGCTACCAGCGACGATGCGGGATTCGATGCTCGAAGCCAGCTCAGGATTGGCGACGAGCTGGTCGCGATGGTCGGGCCAGTGCAGGCTCACCTGCTCGACCAACTCGGCGACGCAGGCGGCCAGCTGCGCCTGCGGGGCACGCAGGCGCAGCTGCAGGCGTTCGAAGGTGGTGACGTCAACTTTGTCGAAGCGCCTCGTGCCACCAAACTTCAGCCCAAGCGTCTCCCGCTCACCGAGGTAGTACGCGGTAGAGACCATGTCGTACGCTGGCGCCAGGCTGGGGACCTGCGGATCGGTATAGATTAAGGACCAGTTTTTCAGGTGCGCGTCACCGTTGGCGACGAGAATGGTGAACGCCAACCGGCGGGCGAACTCACGAAGACCGTCCAGATCGCGACCTCGATAGGCGAGCGCAGCCACGGTCTCGTAGTTGCCGAGGTATTTGTCCTCCGGGTAGACGTCGCGTACTTGGGCCAGGTCTTCGATGTGTACCGAGTCTCGGTTCACATCCCGGTCGAATCGCCGGATGGCGTAGGCCCACTCTTCCCGGCTCGTCCAGACGTCCGGGGGTAAGCCGTCCAGCTCGTCACGGTGCACGAGCCGAACCGGCGGGACCGCGATACCGGCGGACGCCGCCAGGGACATCATGGTGAACTCGTTGCGCGGAACGTCTGGATATGTCGCATCAGGCAGCTTGACGATCCAGTCTCCGCCCACTCCGAAGGCGGGCAGGGTGAGCCGGTTGCCCTTGGCGAGCATGGAGAACTTGAGTGAGACTCCGGCCAACGAGAAGCGCCAGGTGTCCTGCTCTCGTGCGCCTTGTGTCGCCGACACCGGAGGGGGTTTAGGCGACCACTTCACCTCGTCCCCCTCGCTGTCCGACGCGGGAAGCACGTGAACAGCACCCGGTAGGTCGTGCCCGACCTGCGCGAGTAGCTCCATCTCACGCTGCGGGGACACTTTCCGATCGGCAGCGATCCATTCCCGTAGCCGGCCTTCGGGAAGCAGGTTGGAGAACCAGCAAGGTAGGCGCAACGCGGCCGCATGCCGAGCGGAGAGATCCTGCTCGAAAACCAATCCAAGAACCGGTCGGTCCGGGTCGTCGAGGTATTTTTGGGAGAACACGAAGCGGGTGTAGTCGCCGCGCTGGACCAGCGTGCCCACCCGATCGCTGCGCAACCACACCGAGTGCCGGATCTCAGGCAGCGTCATCGTTCCCCTCGTTGTCGAGATCCTCGATGAGCAGCTCGTGCAGCGGTGGGGTGTTCTCGAAACCCCACTCACACTTACGCCGCAGAAAGGATTCGAGCACACGCTGCAGGTCCGTCTGGCGGGACTCCAGGAAGGCCACGGTGTCGCCGGCGGCCAAATGGCGCTCGCTCTCGGGGCTGATCGAGTGAGACTGGAGCACCTGCGCCCAGGTGTCCTCTGTCACGTCGAATGAGCGCTGCAGGAATGCCCCTGATACCTCAGTCGCGGACTCGGTGAGCTCCGGCACCAGCGCCCGGTTCGACGCCCAGAGACGGTACTGCTCAGGAACGAATCTCCGGGAGACGAAGACGGCCACCGCGTCCGCAGCGGTCGCTCGATCCATCAACGCCTCGGTGAGCTGCGGCAGCTCGAACCGGGCGCCGGTATTTGGGCTACGGGGGCCAAGATCCCACCAAGAGCACAGGGTGATCTTCGCGGAGGCCTCGTTGGTGCGGAATCGACGCAGCTCAGGGAGCTTCGCCTGATGGTCGTCAAGCGCACCGAGGAGACCCCTGACCGACCCACTCAGATCGGCGGGGTCGATCTTCGCGCACAGGATGCGAACAGCACCGGTGTCGCTGCCCTTGAAGCTCTCCGGACCGAGCACCACCGCGCGCCAGTACCAGCGACCCAACAGTCTGAGATTCGTCGGATCAGGGCCCGGATGGTGGGCAAACACTCTGGTCAGCACCACGAGAAGGTAGCGGTATGCCAGCAGAGCAACGTGGGGAACTCCGATTGACTGCAGAAAGCGCACTGCCCGGAGCAGCGCCTCCTCACCAGCTACGAACGCGGAATCACGATCCTCGTTCCGGAATTCGACGTCACCACGCCTGTTGTCGTCATCGAACTCAAGCCGGATCTCGCGATGCACATCTGGCCCGCGACGAGCGAGAACAGCCCGGAGTACCGTGTCAGTATCGATGAGGCCGAAACCCGTCTGATCCTCCACGTGATCGGCGATCTGGCCGAGGCTCAGGGTGTGCTCGGCGTCGGACTCATCGCCAGCATTAAGTGCGGAGAAAATCTCTGCCCGGCTCAGCCGCTTGCCGTAGTTGTTCATCCGGTCGAAGACGTCACGCAGCACGCTCGTGTCATCCTGCACTACCTGGTAGGCCGGAATCGCAAACTGGCGTAAGTGTTTGGCGAGCTCGAATGCCTTGTTTCTATAATCGCTGACCGCAGGGTAGGTGGCGAACCAGTCCAGCACCTTGGCCAGGTCGAAAAGAGTAGGCAATGGGATCACGTACGGGTCGCCGGTCGCAGTCCGGTTCACGATCCGGTCATTTCGGACGTCGTAGCCGAGATTGAACCGGGAATCCCTCGCCCCGTGCGGGTGCAACGCATTGGCGAGACTCGTGACCCGCTGCTGGCCATCGACCACCCATAAAGCCTGATCGACCTGCGGGGCATCGATCTGAAGTGCACCGAGCGTCAGCCGCTGCGCAGGCGCCGGCCGCCGCCAGAGCAGCAGGCTGCCGACCGGGTACCGCTTGACGACGCTGTCAAACAGGCGGATGACGTCTTTGTTCGTCCAGCGGAAATCTCGTTGGAAGTGCGGAACCCGAATGTGCCCGCTCCAGGCCAGCTCAACCAGATCATCGAGGCCGAACGTGGTGGCGCCCGGCCGGGTCTCAACTCCGCTGCTCATCTCGCCTCCCTCACCACGCCGTCAGGCCGGCCGCAGGCTCGGCTCGACGGTATGGATCGTCACCGATCCCAGCAGCCGCTCCAATGCCGCCTCGACGTCTTCCTTCCAGGTCAGCGCGGTACGCAGCTCCAAGCGCAGCCGGGGCCAGCGCGGGTGCGCGTGCACTGTCTTGAACCCGACCTGCTGCAGGAACTCGGCCGGGACCACACAGCTGGACTCCTGGTCCGGCTGGGCGTCACCGAAAGCCTCAATGGCCTTCACACCGCGCCGGATGAGGTCCTTGGCGACCGCCTGCACCAGCATCCGGCCCAGCCCGCCGCCGCCGAACTCTGGCAGCACCTTCAGCGCGGTGAGCAACACGGCATCGGCGCTGACCGGCGAGGTGGGAAACACCGACGCCCTCGGCACCACGGCGGGCGGGGCGTACA
Organism: Pseudonocardiaceae bacterium; assembly: GCA_050699895.1. GTDB lineage: Bacteria > Actinomycetota > Actinomycetes > Mycobacteriales > Pseudonocardiaceae. The sequence goes on along the minus strand of JBOHFY010000383.1, from coordinate 2,030 downwards.
GCACATAGCCGGCCGGCACGTCCCCGGACATGACGATCCGCCCGCAGGAACCCCACTCCAGCAACACGGTGGAGACCCAGGACTCCTTCTCCAGTTCGGTCTGGCCGAACTCTTCGGCCTGCTCCCGGATATGCGGGGCGAGCTCCCAGAATACGCAGCGCCGGCACTTCTTCGGCAGCAGATCAAGGTTGTCCAAGGTGACACCGACCGCTCGACGTGACACCGGGCCTCCCAGAACTTCGCAAGCTCTACGCTGAGCGGTCCGGCTCCCCACACCGCAGGCACAGCGCCTCGCGCAGCATATGCCGATGGCCACCGGGGGTGAAGGCGACGGGGCATCCCGGAGCTGACCTCTACACTCCCAGGGGACCTCCCACCACAGTAAAGGCGCCACTGTGACTCTGCGACAGACCCCTGGGACTCCGCGACAGACCCCCGGCCGGCAGTCCACCCAACGCGACCTCGATCCACACCTGGGCCGCTACGCGCAGCGCGCCGCGAGCATGACCACCTCCGAGATCCGGGCGCTGTTCGCGGTGGCCAGCCGGCCTGAGGTCGTCTCACTGGCTGGCGGCATGCCCTACCTGCCAGCGCTGCCGCTGGACCAGCTGGCCGGTGAGCTAGCCCAGCTGGTCATGACCGACGGAATGACGGCGCTGCAGTACGGCTCGGCGCAGGGCACCCCGGAGCTTCGCGAGCGAATTTGCGAGGTGATGGCGCTAGAAGGGATCCGGGCGCACCCTGACGACGTCACGGTGACCGTCGGTTCGCAGATGGCCCTGGACATGGTCACCCGGATCTTCTGTGACCCGGGGGACGTGGTGCTCACCGAGGCGCCGTCCTATGTCGGGGCGCTGGGCACCTTCGCCTCCTACCAGGCGCGGGTCGTGCAGGTGCCGATGGACGACGAGGGGGTGGTGCCCGCCGAGCTGGACGCCGCGCTGTGCGCGCTGCGCGCCCAGGGCCGCGCCCCCAAATTCCTGTACACCATCCCGAATTTCCACAATCCGGCCGGCGTCACGCTGGCTGTGGCGCGCCGCGCCGAGGTGCTGCGGTTGTGCGCCGAGCACCGGGTCCTGATCGTCGAGGACAACCCCTATGGATTGCTGGGCTTTGACGGCCAGATCTATCCGGCGATGCGGGCCACTGACCCGGGCAATGTGGTGTATCTGGGCTCGTTCTCCAAGACCTTCGCGCCCGGCCTACGGGTCGGCTGGGCGCTGGCCCCGCACGCGGTGCGGGAGAAGCTGGTGTTGGCCGCGGAATCGGCGACGCTGTGCCCCCCGACGTTCACCCAGTTCGTGGTGTCCCGCTATCTCGCCGCGCATGACTGGAAAGGTCAGATCAAGAGCTATCGGGAGGCCTACCGGGAACGCCGCGATGCCATGCTGGCGGCGTTAGCGCAGCACATGCCTCCGGGGTGCCGGTGGACCCATCCCGAGGGCGGGTTTTACGTCTGGCTCACCGTGCCCGAAGGCTTGGACACCAAGGCGATGCTGCCCCGGGCGGTGACCCACCGGATTGCCTACGTTCCCGGCACCGCGTTCTATGTCAACAGTGACAATTCCCCCGGGGACAGGCTGATGCGGCTGTCGTTCTGCTACCCGACGCCGGAACGGATCACTGAAGGGGTTCGCCGGCTGGCCACGGTGCTGGACAACGAACTGGAGCTGCAGCGCACGTTCGGTAGCCTGCGCCCACGCACGGTGTTCGGCCCGCAGTCCCCGTCCCCGGACACCGCGTGACGCCGAATCTGATTGCCGGCTCGGCCGGCAAGTCCACTGAGGAGTTTTCGGGTGACCGATCGCACCGTCGCAGTGCTGGCTGGTGGGCTATCGCACGAGCGGGACGTGTCGCTGCGCTCCGGACGCAGACTGTCCAGCTCGCTGCGGGATACCGGGCTGCACGTCGAGGAATGGGACATCGACGCGAAGCTGCTCAGCCGTCTCACCAGCGGTAGACCGGACGCCGTCGTCGTCGCGCTGCACGGCGGGGCAGGGGAGAACGGCGCCGTCCAGTCGGTATTGGAG
>JBOHFY010000382.1:0-8897 GCA_050699895.1 Pseudonocardiaceae bacterium | reverse complement strand
GCCGGTGCATCACCCCGGGCTCGCCGACCGGACGACGCAGCACCCCCTCATCCACCACCGCGTAGAACTGCGGGGCACTGGCCCGGGTCAACACGGCCTGCCGGGCCATCCGGGCGGCCACCAGGTTGTCCAGTTCCGCCTCGGAGACAGTAGGCGCGACGCCCTGGATGATCGCTCGCGCATACTCCGCGGTTTGGAGGAGCCCGGGCACGAACAGCGCCTCGTAGTTCTGGAGCCGGGTGGCCTTGGCCTCGAAGTCGATCAGGCTGCGCCACAGCTGGGGCAGCCCCGGCTGGCGAGTCCACCAGCCGCGTTCCTCCGAGCGGCGCACCAGGTCGAGCAGCTCGTCGCGGGTGGACGCGGGCACCTGGTAGAGGCCCAGCAGCGCGGCGACGTCCTCGATCTGCAGGCCGCTGTTGCCGGTCTCGATCCGGCTGATCTTGCTGGGCGACATGCCCAGGCGCTTGGCCACCTCCGCGCCGGTCAGTTCGGCCTGCTCACGCAGCGAGCGCAATTCGGCAGCGACCTGACGGGACCGGACTGAGGTGTGCGAGTTACCAGACATGATGTGCACTCTGCACCATTCGCGACGCCGAGAAAATCACTCGATCGTGGAATGGCTTGCAGTGCCTGCAATGCTCGATGGTTCCGGTATGGACCGACTGGAGATCGAACGCAAGATCATGGACACGGCCGTGGTCGAGAAGACCTGGGAGATCCCGGCGCACGGCGGCCGGCCAGGCTGTTCTGGTCCGGACCACACCCTCGCAAAGTCCGGTGGGACCTTGCTGACCCGGCCTGGCGGCGCGATCTGTCCGAGCTCGTGCTCGTGGAAGGCACGCTGGACGACGTCCGTGATCTGATCAACGGGACTGAGCTGGTTCGCCTGTGGGACCGGATGTATCTCCCGCCATGGGTCCGTTCGGCGTGGCGCCCGCTGATCGACTCGGCGCGCACGACACCCCACGACTCCGGGCAACCTTCAACGCCTGGCGCGCCGGCTAGCCAAGCGCGACACAACATGACGGACCGACCTCGACCTGGGGGTCGATGGGCTGGGCGAGCAGAGCGAGATCAGTAACGGGACGTGCTCGATCATCGTCAGGCCGACTCGCGCACGACCCGCCGGGCTATCTCCTCCACCTGCTCCACGGTCAGCAGTGGTAGTAGTTCCGGGCCCTCCCGCACAGCGCGCGCCAGAATCCGCCGGATCAACGCCGACGTCGAGACGTGTTTCTCGGCCGCGCGCGCCTTCAGCGTCTCGGCGAGAGCCGCAGACACCCGCACCGAGAGAACAGCCTGGTCGTTCTCCAGCGCCTCGACGTCACTCGCCTCAGCTTCTTCGTCCAGGTACTCGGCGCGGATGGCGTCCCGGCGGGCACGGACAACATTCTCAGTCATCGTTCACCGCCCCTCCTTCCAGATAGTTGCGCAGGTCTGCCCCGCGTGCCTTCCACGCGGTGATCCCGGCCCAGTCGACTGAGTCCACGATCACCATGAGGACGAACCCGGCGCCCGGTGAGTAGCCGATCAGTCGGATCGCGCCGGTGTGGCTCTTCGGATCGGGATCTCGTACGATCACCCGTGGATCAGCGGCCGCTTCCCAGGTCCACTCCGGCTCGATGTTCAGTGCGCCCGGATAGCGCTCGGAGCGGTGACGGATGCAGTCAGCGTCCTCATCGTCCCACCACAGCCCAGCCACGCCTACATTGTCACACAGGCAATCCGTGCGCCTTCCGGGCCGAGCCCCGGCTGCGGTCCGGCGCAGGACGTTCGCTCATCGCTGCCGCAGATGGCCGCTCCGGCTCGGGCTGGCGCCCGAGACCGCCGATGACCAGCCGCTGCCAGAGACCTTCCTGATCCCTCGCGACGCCGGGGACGCTCACCAGCCGCAGATATCGTGGTACGATACTGCGGTGCTCCTGAGGTTCGCCCAAGCCGCCCGAAGGCACAAGATCGGAAAGTCCCGAGTCCGACATGTGATCGACAACCCGTTCGTGGTCTTAAGGAGGCGACGACCGAATGACCACAGAGACTCCCGACGACGCCGACTACGACCCCGGCGCTGATGAGCTGCTCCACGGCTCCCAGGGCAACCCCATCGACAGCGACTACATCGACAAGGTCAACCAGGAAGCCGAAATCGGCTACGCCCTGGACAATCTCGCACCGGCCCGGGTCGGTCGACCCTCCCTGTCCGACGGCGGAGACTCCCCACAGGTCCGATTCCGCCTTCCCGCAGCCACCCGTGCCGAAGCGGCTGCACTTGCCGCTCGCGAGGGAAAGACCCTCTCCCAGCTCGCGCGCGACGCCCTTGAGGCCTACCTGAGCAATCGCAGATCCGCCTGAACGCACGTGTTTGTCGACCCATCCCACCTAAGTCGCTGTTCGCGTCGTCGAGGGCGGCGGCCTTAGACGCAGCCCCGCAAGACACGGTGAACGTGGTTGCGGGACCATAGTGAGCATGAGCGGCAACACAGCTCCGGTCGGGCGTGCTGGCTGGGTGCGCGACGTGCCAGTGGCGCATGCGCTCGACGAGCTACAAGGATCGCTTCAGGGCAGTGTTGGTCTGCCGGCCAGGCTGTTCTGGTCAGGACCACGCCCGCGCGAAGTCAGGTGGGATCTTGCTGACCCGGCCCGGCGGCGCGATCTGTACGAGCTCGTGCTCGTGGAAGGCACGCTGGACGACGTCCGTGAGCTGATCAACGGAGCCGAACTAGTTCGCCTGTGGGACCAGATGTATCTCCCGCCATGGGTCCGTTCGGCGTGGCACCCGCTGATCGACTCGGCGCGCACGGCAGCCTAGCCACATGTCCCTGGATCCACTACAGGAACGAATCGTGCGAACCGCGCTGACCTTGCCCGAATCTCGCACTTTGGCGCTCGCCGGGGGCGGGGCCATGATCGCGCACGGCTTTGTCACCCGGCTGACGAAGGACATCGACCTCTTCACCGAGGTTGACGATCATGAAGCTATCCAAGTCGTCGTTGCATTGCGCCGCGCGCTTCAGGAGCAGGGCCTCGTTACTCGCGACACCGAGCGGCCACCGCTTGACCACCGGTTCTTCGAATCACGAATTCCGGTGGCGGTGGGCGTCTGGGCGATCTCGACACATTGGCCCAGGGTCGCACTGCGGCTGCTCTTGCGCCAGGTGGCGCTGGCCAGGGGGTCCTAGGTCACGGGAGATCCTTTCGCCGATGGCGGATGAGGTCTCCTGGAGTTGGATCTCTGGTCGCTCTATGACCTTCAACAGATGTATCCACTGCGCGGCCATGACCGCAGGGCCGCCGACCATCCGGTGCAGCACGGATTCGTCCAGGATCGCCCACAGCCGCAGTGGGTCCTCACAGGTCTGTTCCTCGGCTCATTCACCCCTGTGGGCAAGTGTGACTCAGAGCTGCTTGACCAGAACAGCGCGGGTATAGAGCAGATCAAAGCCCCGGCGCTGCACGTTCTGCTGAGACTTGGACCCCGGCTGCGTGGTGACGACGGCGACGTCGCAGCCAGCGGCTGCGGCGTCGCCGAGCCGGGCCGAGAGCAGCGCGGTCTGGACACCCCGGCGACGGTGCGCGGGCGCGGTCGCCGCGCCGGTGAGCTGCGCGACGCCCTCTGAGATGCGGAAGCCGGCAGCGCCGACGATCACCCCGTCGAGCAGCGCGACATAACGCATGACGCCAGCCGCCGCCTCGCAATCGCGCATGACCCCCGCGATGACCTCGCGCGGAAACTCTTCGTGCGAGGCCACCCCTTGCGCGTCGGGGTGGGCGAAACCCTCTACCACGACGTCGAGCCAAGGTTCGAACTCGTCGTCGCCGCTGCGCCGGACCTCGACCCCGGGTGGCGTAACTCGCTCGGGCTCGTCCTTGAGGGCTAGGCCGAGCACGTTTTCGAACGATACGAGCCGGTAGCCTCGTTCGGTCAAAAAGGCGCCGATCGCAGGGTCGACGAGGTGGGCGAGCTCGATCTGCACGGGGGCGCCGCAGGCGGTGAAGGCCCGCTCGATCTCGCCGAGGGCAGCCACACTCGGCACGCCGCCGAAACCGAGCCCCGCGACCTTGTTGAGCGGCGAACCCGCTTCGGCAAAACTCGCCACGCCGCCGGCAAGAGGGATCACGAAACCCGCCGTGTCTGCCCTGTGACGGCGGGCGGCCTCGCTGCTCTTGGCGATGAGCTGCGCCTCGACCCGCTCGATGCGCTCGGCCAGGGCAGTATCACAGAACAGGGGCAACCGGTCGGCGTTCATGATTTCTCTGCGCTCGCCCACTCTCTCTTCGAGAACACGCCATCACCGGACGGAGAGATCAGTGTTCCTGAGCCGACCTGAAGAGGCAAGGTTCGAACGAGACCACCACCAGATCGTCGACGGTGTCTGCCAACAACTCCGACACCGCCGGAACGCTACCGGCGACGACGCGAGCCTTACCGGCAATAAATAATCCGTCCGGTCAGGATCGCACAGCGCGTCACGTCGGGCGAAACGGGACAGCGTGAGATCCAGAAAGGTGGGGGCGATGCTCAGACGGTATGTCCTGACGGGTACGCCCGGCGCGGGCAAGACCGTGATCGGGCACGCACTGCGGGACCGTGGTTACGCGGTCGTGGCCAAGGCCGCAACCGATGTGATCGCTGACGAGCAGGCGCGCGGCGTCGAGGAACCCTGGCGGCGCGAGAGCTTCCTGGACGACATCGTACGGCTGCAGCATCAGCGGCAGACCGAGCCGATCCCGAGCCGTGTCGGAGTGCAGTTCTACGATCGCTCGCCGTTGTGCACGCTCGCGCTGGCCCGTTTCCTGCGCCGGCCGGTCACCCCGTTGCTCGCCCAGGAAGTCGCCCGGGTGACCGACGAGCAGGTGTACGAGCACAGCGTGTTCTTCATCCGGCCGCTCGGATTCATCGCACTCACGCAGGCGCGGCGAATCAGCTACCAGGACTCCTTACAGTTCGAGGCGGTGCACGAGGCGGTCTACCGAGAGCACCCTTGGGCTCAAGTGATGGATGCGCGGCTACCCAGTCGGTGCATGACGTCTTGCACATCGCTCCGGCCACGCCATTGATCAAGCACTTGCACGGTATGGCGCAGCTGGTTGCGAGCAGAGAGTGAGTCGACCTGCTCAATGGCCTCAAGCGTTTCCCACGACAAACGGCACGCTTCGGCGGGCTGGCCAGCGTTAGCATAGGCTCGCGCCAGCTTGGCGCGGGTAATAGTGGCAGTACGGACAGATGACGTCGACAGCGACGGCAGCTTGGGTTCGAGCACCGGAATCACGCGCGCTCCGTCGCCGAGGTAAATATCGCACGTCGCTTGAAATATGATAAACAGATCCTCGTATTCCACACTTCGTTGACCGAGAAATTCGTCGTCTCCGCGAACCGGTTGGACAAGCCAGTCCATAGCAACGTCGAGGGAACGGCGGCTGGCATCCCTATCCCCGACAAGCGCGTAGCCAAAAGCCGTCTGCGTGGCCGCCAATCCTTTCGTACGCGGTGCGGCATCTGGCATGTCAAGTACATGACGCGCTTGGTTGACAGCGCTTCGCCCATCACTGGAGAAGCTAATGATCATCATCGACCGTCGGACGACACTGAACTCTGTCATCGCTGGCCAGTTGGCGAGCTGCGCCCATTGTGAAACCCGGTCGATCCAGTACATCGCGCCTGGCAAATCGCCAGCTTCTTCGCTTAACCAGCTCAACAACTCGGCGTAGCGGGCTTGCAGAACACCGTAACGCTGACTCTCAGGCTTGGCCGCTCGGCGGCGTAGGCCATCCACGATGGCGACATTACCCAACAGTCCATCCACCAGCTGTTGCGAAGGCAGCATCCGAGCCGCCTTTTGGAAACCGTTAAGCGCATCTTCGAAATATTGCAGCAGATCACTATCGGGCTTCAGATCATCCAGCGCCCGCTCGAACTGGCTTTGCAACCTGCCACTGGTAATCCCGACACCCAGAGCACCGAGCAGCTCACGCCGCGACAGAGGCATCCAGATACCTCCTCGCGGCAGCAACACAACAAACACGTCTGAACCGGGTACCCCAGAAGCGACGTCTTCATAGTACAGCTTGTTACCGACCCTCGGCGCAATGTGGTGCCGCTGCCCACTGGTGTCCAGAGTCTGGGCGAATCGGGTTTGCACGTCGTCGGGGGCCCGGCTCAGGGCGGTGTCCATGAGGGCTTGGGTGTCGGGGAGCAGGGTGATGGTGGCGCCTCGGGCTTCCCACTTGTTCACCGTCCGGGCGTCGACACCGAGGTGCGCGGCGAAGGCACGGATGCTCAGGCGCATGGCCTGGCGAAGCGCCTGGGTCTGCGCTCCGGTCCAGCACTCAACAGTGACCATGAGGCACTGTAGATCCGCTCCCGGTAGTGGGCCCGGTCACGCTGCGCGTAGTACCTCATGAGTCCAGCACCTGGGCCTCACCAGCGGATTCCCCAGTGGCGACGCCCTGGCCAGACTGTGCTCAGGTACTCAACGCACCCCTGTCATGGTCGCCAGTCGCCCCCTCACTGATGGCGCTACAGAACTCCGGCGCGGCGCCAGAACAGTTTTCCCGGCCCGGCGATGAGCCCGACCTCGGTGAAGAACTCGATGACCTTGCGGGCGGCGAACTGCTTGGTCTGGCGCCAGTGCGGGTTCGCGGCGGCCGCCGCGACGGCCGCGGTGACGTCCAGCCCGACCGCCGCGTACACCTTCGGGTCGATCAGCCTGGTGGTGGAGAAGTAGACCACCAAGGCGAGGATGAAGCGGCTGTAGGCCCGGCCCAGCGGGCCCAGCCGGGGCCACTGCCGGAGCGTCTCCTCGCGGGCGTAGCGGATGTGGCGGGCTTCCTCGACGACGTGGATCCACGACACTTTCTGGACCATCGGCTGCAGCGACTCGTCCGCCATCTGCTCGCGCTGCACCGCGTCGAGGATCTCCTCGACGTAGATCGCGCCGCTGAAGGTCAGGGTGCCGTTGGTGGTCGTCTTGAGCAACCGTCCGAGATGGTGCACAAACCAGCCGGGGCCGTAGTGCGGGCCGCCGAACTTCTCCGCCGCGCGGGAGAACTTAACCGAATGCCGGCATTCGTCGCCGATCTCGGTCCACGCGTACCGGGCGTGCGCGCTGCCCTTGGGGCGGTCGTAGACGTGCCGGACGAGCATCTGCATGAGGATTGTCTCGAACCAGATGCCCATGCAGTACAGGCTCGCCAGCTCGTGTTTGGTCAGCGCGATCCGCTGCTCCTCGCTCATCTGCTCCCACAGGGCCGTGCCGTAGAGGGAGCTGCGGTGCGGGTCGATGAAGTAGCGGTCCGGCGCGAGCGGCGCGTCCCAGTCGATCTCGGTCGCCGGGTCGTAGGAGTGCTTGGCCGAGGTCCGCAGCAACCGCCGCGCGGTGTCCTCACGGTCGGGGACACGCCTGGTGGTCGCATCAGTAGCGCTGGTCATGGACATCTGTGGCCTCCTTGACGAGCGAACAAGCCCCAATGTAACTGACTCGTCAGTCACTTACAAGAGGAAGCCACTCACCTCGGCGGATCCGGTCCAGGCCCAGCCACCCGACATCAACCGCCCGTGCCTCCACCCGCGCTCGCGGCACCTCCGGGTGCTCCAGCCACCAGGACATGAGCCCCTGCAGCGCGCCAACGAGCAACGGGACGGTCAGCCGCGCCTGCTCGAGCACCTCCTCCTCGGACGGCACCGCACCTCCCGGCTGGGGGTCGTAGTAGCCGGCGAGGACCGCCGCGAACACCTCCGTCATCTGCTCCCGCAACCCGCGCAGCCGCGCGCCGAGTTCCGGGTTATCCAGGTGCCGCGCAACCAGTGCCCACGCCTCCGGGCGCTCGGTCACCAGGTCACACAGCAGCCGGACCACCCCGCGCCAGGCACCGAGCGCGTCGCCGGCCTTGCTCAACACCACCGGCAGCCGTCCCATGAAGCCCTGCACGACCTGCTCGGTGACCGCCGCGAAGAGCTCCTCTTTGCTCGGGAAGTGCTGGTACACCAGCGCTTTGCTCACCCCGGCGGCGGCGGCGACGTGTTCCATCTGGGTGAGGTAGTAGCCCCGGCTGCTGAACTCCCGCAGCGCCGCGTCGAGCAGCTCACCACGCCTGGCCGGCGACGACAGCCGGCGCCGGGCGCGTGCTGCGTCCGGGAGATGCCGCGGCGAGGGCCGACTCACGCCGACCAGTGTGCTCGCTGCCCGCGCGTCCTCCGTGCGCAGCACGCACCAGCGGCTGGGTATACCTTCCTCACCCAGTGCGATGACACCGATCGTCCTAGTGGGCAGGAGCAGAGATGGCACGCGTCGGACTGGTGACGTTCTCCGATGGACGGAGCCCGGGCCGTCGACCGTCAGGGGCCGGGGGCGGGCCGAAGTCCAGCGCAGGCTTGGTTGGGATGACTGGCGAGCAAGCTTGCCCAGACGGGCGGACCTCGCCGGGGTGACGGCAGCCGGCTCGGAGTAAGAATGTCGCCGTGAGTGAACCAGTGAACATCCCGACCAGGGTCAGCCGCAACTCCCACGACATTGAGGCGCTCTACGGCCTGATCCAGGAGTTCGCGGGCCGGACCAGCGTGAACTTCGCCAAGGTCAGCCAGCGTTTCGATAATCTTGAAGGCAAATTCGATGGCCTCGCCGGCAGGGTCGATGGCCTTGAAGGCAGGTTCGATGGCCTCGCCGGCAGGTTCGATGGCCTTGAAGGCAGGTTCGATGGCCTTGAAGGCAAGGTCGATGGCCTCGCCGGCCAGCTTGGTGAGGTGCTGGAGTTGCTGCGCAAGCAGAACTGACGGGTGGACCGCGGTGCTCAGCGGCTCGCAGCCGGCTGGCTGGGCTCCGCGCGCCGGTCTCGATCCGGGGCGTGGATCTGCGGACACACCGGTTAGCGAATGGCCTGGTCGATCTTGCGCTGGGTGATAT
>JBOHFY010000381.1:0-12261 GCA_050699895.1 Pseudonocardiaceae bacterium | reverse complement strand
TCCATGCTTTCACGGGCCGGGTGCTCCGGCGGGAAGTTCATATAGTCGAACTCGAATAGCTCCGAGCTGATCTCTGGGCCCTCGTATACCCCGAAGTTCAGTGCGGCAAAGGCGTCGTTGAGGTCGTACATGAGCTGCATCGTCGGGTGTAGGCCACCAGCCACGGGCGGAAGGCCAGGCAGTGACACGTCGATCAGGTGCTCCAGCGCCGTCTCTGCATTCAGCAGTTCCTGGTCGCGGGCTTCGATGCGCGCCGTAACTTCCTGGATGGCCGCGTTCAGCGCCGCCCCGACGACCTTGCGTTGCTCCTGTGGCAGCGTGCCCAGTGCCCGCCGCATTAGCAGCAGCGACCCCGACTTGCCAAGGACATCGCGGCGCAGGTCGGCCAGAGCCTCGGCAGACTCCCGGGATCCAACGTCGTTCAGCGCCTCGTCGCGTACTCGGCTGATCCGCTGAAGCGTCTCTGCCGCAGCATCGTCGACCGTCATAACTGTGTCTCTCAATCCGGGTGGGTGCGCCCATCGGTGCGGGATCACGCCCCATTCGTAGTCTCCGGGGGTGGGGAACAGGAAGGTTGATCTTCCCCGGGTCTGCCGGCTACGTGGCGAGACGCTGTCGCGTCTCAGCGTCCGGGGGCCGCAGCAGTCCCGGGGCTGCTAAATCGGCACGCACACGGAATCACGCAGGGATGTTAACACCGCCGACGTGTCGGCCCCGCCGGGCTCGGTCTCAGGCTTGGTCGCGCAGGTGTTCCGCTCGTGGATCCGCCACGATCGTCTCGAGCATGCGACCGAAGACGGCCACGACGACGGTCAGGTCGTGGTTGGCGGTGAAGTAGCGACGGGCGGCCACGCTCGTCGCCAACCATCCGGACCGGTCGGCTAGGAGTGCGTCGACGCGCTCGGCGAGGACCGTCACCGAGTCCTCGCCGACGACGCCAATGCCCTGGCGCCGAATGACGTCGTCCGAATTGACCGATAGCGACGCGATGGGTGTGCCCGCGCGCGCCGCCTGCATGAACGTGTTCGGGAAGCCTTCGGCGACCGAGGTGTTGACGTAGATCCCCGCGGCAGCGAAGAGGGCGGCAGTGTCTCGGAAGGGGACGAACGGGATAAAACGGAGGTTCGATGAGGCCGCCGCTCGGGTTCGGACCCTCTCTGCCAGTTCTTCCTCCCCCTCGTAGGGCGGACAGACCATCACGAACTGCCGGTGCGGCAGCAGTTCGGCGAGCGCCAGGAATGCCTCCGGGCGTTTCCACGCCAAGCACCGCCCCACCCACAGGATCGGGTTGTCCGCGCCCCCTGGCCGCTCGGTCCGCCCGATGGCCGCCGGCAGCCCGCTGCGCATAACGGGCGCCTCAATGCGGTGCCAACGCCGCAGGAGCTCGGCTTGGTCGTCGGTCTGCGCGATCACCAGGGAGGCCCGTCGCAGCGCCCATAAGTAGCTTGCCCCATTGACACGCTGGCTGCCGGAGGTGTGCCGGCGCGAGCAGTCCCAGTCGTGCGCCACCATGAACACGAACGGCACACGTCTGACCCTGGCGGCCAGCGCCGCGTCCATGCTCAGCACCGCCCCGCCCCGCTGAACGACGACATCGGCGCCGGAGCGCACGGTAGCCGCGAGGTACGGCAACGAGAGGACCGGGAGGTACCTGCGGATCCAGTCCAGGAGCGGCGACGGCCGCACGAAGCGCATCGCCACACCGTCGATCTCGCTGCGCAACGGGCCGTCACGTGGCCGTTCGACGACCATCGAGACCCGAACGCCGGGCAACGTGGCCAGGCTCGTCGCCAGGCAGTAGAGCTGCACCTCGGCGCCGCCGTAGACGTGGGAGGCCCGCGCAGCCGGCTCAAAGAGCTTGTACCCGTAAGGATTGACGATGACCACGTGGAAGGGCCTGCTCATCGTGTGTCGACCCAGCGAAAGTCGAGAGCCTGGGTAACGATCGGCCAGTTGGTCGCCGTGCAGGGCAGTGGTGTCGTGAGAATCTCCCCCGGTTCTGCTGACGGGTCGCGGGTGGCCAGGTCAAACCTGGTGCCGTCAGCGGCTGCCGTCGTCGCCATATGCAGGACCAGATATAGACCGGCCGTGGCCCGTGGCGACATCGCGACCTTGAAGAGCGGGAGGCGCGACATCAGATGTTGCCCAGCACTTCGTTGGTGCGGGCGGCCCCGCTGACTGTGGCCCTCGGCCGCACCGGACGTGATCGCGGTGCCCCTGACCTCTCTCGCTTCAGGGCGTCGGCGAAGAGCAGATACCGGTTGTGGGTCAGCGACATTCCGATCGCCTGCGGGTAATACTCCTGGTAGTAGAGGCGGGTGATTTCGGCATGGTCGACGGCTTCCCCCCCGGAGGTGTAGCGGACCTCCATCGGGTGCGCGAGGTCCGCCTCGACGATGCCGTATTTGTCCATCTCCCGGTAGATGTCGGAGTTCTCGGAGATGCGGTACCGGCCGACTGACACGGCGTCGACGATTCCCTCAAGTGACCGCAGATCGGCGATGTCGCCGGCCAGTTCCTCGGGAGTCTGGGTGGGCAGGCCTGCGATCAGCCAGATCCACGACCGGATCCCAGCCTCGTGGGTGGCCCGGATGGTGGCCAGCGCATCCTTGCGGCGGATTCCCTTCTTAACCACGTTGAGCACGCGCTGGTTGAACGACTCCACGCCGAACAGGATCAGCCGACCGCCGTTGGTGTAGGTGCGCTCCAGCAATGCGGAGTCCAGTTCGACCGAGACTTTGGAGTAGTTCGACCAACGGAAGACGCCACTCAGCGACCGATGTTCCAACTCGTGGTTCAGGTCGTGCAGCCAGGCCGGTTCGATCGCCTCGTCGACGAACTGCACGTGCTCGATGCCGAACCGTTCCCGGTACGACAGCAGATTCTCGACCACCTGCTCGGACTCCTTCGGCCGGTAATGCAGGCGGTAGCCCTCCTCGTGGTCGCAAAATCCGCACAGGCCCCAGTGGCACCCTCGCGACCCCTGGTAGGGAATGGTGGGCCAGGGCATCAGGTACGATCCGTGGAGGTCGAGTCCGTCGAAGTCGTAGGCCGTGAGGGTGGTCACCTCCTCATAGCGCTTAGATGCCACCAGCACCCGCTCGACCGGCTGCGGGATCGTGCCGGGCACGAAGTCGGGCTGGTTCGGCCTGCGATCGACCGTCATTCGCGCGGCCCAGTCGAGCTCACCGGAGCGCTGCGCCTCGCGGGCCCGGTGGGCCAGAGTGGTCAGTGCCGTCTCGCCCTCCCCCAGCACGAGGAGGTCGGGCAGCCGGCGCCACCACGCCGAGTCCTGGCGGGCCATCGAGTGGATGGCCCGCACGTGGCTGCCGCCCCACACGATCAACGGCGCGAAGCCAGCCTCACGCACCCACTGGGTGATCGCAAGGGTGGGGGCGAACTGCTGCTCGCCAAGCACCGAGAAGCCAAGGACGGCGGGGCGGTCGTGCTCGAGACGGGGCAGCAGCATCTCCTGGACCAGACGTCGCATCGGAGTCCAGGACGGGTCGTCGAGATCGGCGCGGTCGGTGATCACGCCCTCGATCGCCGGGTCGTGTCGGATGAAGTAGCCGTAGTGCATGATCGCATCGATCACATTGAGCGCGTCGAGCCGCTCCCAAGAACCGATGGCCGTCCGGTACCCCTCCAGCGTCATCGTCTCCTCGGCGATGTCCCACCGCCGCAACAGGTCCGGCGTCGCCCGGTCGAGCCCCATGACTACGCGGTGCTCCGTCGGCACCTTCGCGGCCAGGGTGTCGGGGTCAGCGATATCACTCAACGCGCCCTCGACCAGCGGGCCGAGCCGGTCGAGGAAATAGGCTTGGTTGAGGTCGATCTGCGCGCCGGTGCACTGCTGCCCACGGAGGTAACCGAGGAGGGCCGGGTTGGCAGCGGACGGCGCGTATGGATCCCAGAAGGGCGGCGAAACCAAGAGTACGTCCAGCGTCATGTCAACTGTCCTTCCGTCAGGGTGGGCATCGTGGACACGTCTTCCATCAGGTAGCGGCCGACCACATCGACGAGATCGGTTAAGAGGGCGCCATCAGCGAGCATGCGCAGCCGGGTCGTGTCGGCGAGCGTTGCGTAGGGGTCCTGTCGCGGTGCATCGACCAGGCGGATCTCAGGTTGGCGACCCAGTTGCCGGCCAATCGCCTCGAGCAGGGTTCCGACGGTCTGCCTTACCCCGGTACCCACGTTGACCACCGTCGGCGAGCGCACCGACGAGAGTCTGATCAGCACGTCCACAGCCTGGGCTACGTCGGTGAAGTCACGGCTGCGATTGAGGTCGCCGTAGACCGTGACCGGTCGGCCGGCCGCCACCGCGTCGGCCCACAGCGCGAGCGCCATGTCGGGGCGTTGCCCCTCCCCCACGACGGTGAAGAGCCTGGCCGTGTGCACGAGACCGCCGCTGAAGGCTCGAGCCCGACAGATCTGCTCGGCCACGAGCTTGCTCCACGCGTAGCCGCCGCGTGGAGCAAGCGGGCCGTCCTCGCGGCACGGTCGGCCCAGGGTCCCGCCGTACACCGAAGACGACGACGCGAAGACGAGCGGGACGTCCTTCGGCGTCCCCCGCACGACTCGTTCGGTGGCGACGACGTTGTCACGCAGCCGTTGCCGCTCGGTCTCGGCGTCGTCCCCGCGCACGCCCGCGCGGCCTGCCAGATGGAACACGACGTCGCCCTGGAGGGCGTCGGTGATGTCGTCGTCGACGAGGTCGGCCAGCACGTGCTCACAGCCTTCCGGGGCTCCTGGCCGGCGGTCGATCACCCGTACCCGGCGCCCCTGTTCCAGAAGGCTGCGCACCAGGCGCCGCCCGATGAATCCGCCGCCGCCGGTGACGACCACCGTTCCCGGTACGCCGCCAATTCTCACCCGTACCGCCTCTCGAAGTCCGACATGAAAGCAATAAGGCCGTCCACCGCCGGGTCCGGAGTGGCGGCGAAGAGCCCGGCCCGCAACCCGCCGACCGAGGTGTGGCCGGCGAGGCCCACCATCCCGGCTGCACGCGCCTCTTCGACGAAGACGCCGGTCAACTCAGGATTCGCGGGTACAAAGGGGATCGAGGTGCGCGAGCGCGACCCAGGGTCGACGGGCGAGTGGTAGAAGCCTGACCCGTCAATAGCGGCGTAGAGCCGTTGGCTCCGCCGCAGTACATGATCGGCCAGGATCTTCACCCCGCCCAGGGAACGTATCCAGGCGAGCATTCGGCCGGCCAGGTACCAGGCGAACATCGGCGGGGTGGTGAAGCGACTGCCGCAAGCGGCTTGATGGGTGTAGTCGAGCGACAGGGGGACGGTCGGCAAAGGTTGACCGAGCATGCTCTCGTGCACAATCACTAGGGTCATCCCGGTCGCGCCGAGGTTCTTCTGAGTGGAGGCGTAGACGAGGGCGTGCCGCTCGATCGGCACCGGGCGGGCGAACAGTGAAGCCGTGGCGTCGCACACCAGCGGGGTGTCGCCGGTGGAGGGCGCGGCCGGGAACTCCAGGCCTTGTACGGAGTCGCAGTAGGTGTAGTGCACGTACGCCGAGCCGGCGGTGGGGACAAGCCCAGCAGGTTCCGGCACCCGGGCGAACCCGGTGGGCGCGGCGTCCCCGACGACCCGAACCTCGGCATACGCGCGAGCCTGGTCGATGGCTTTACTCGACCACAGGCCGGTATGCACATAGTCGGCCGCCGAGTGGCCGCGCAGCAGGTTGAGGGGCACCATCGCGAAATGGGTGGAGGCGCCCGCGTGCAGGAACAGCACGCGGTAGTCGGCCGGCACATCCAGCAGCTCGCGGACGTCGGCCTCGGCCTGCTCGTAGACCGCGATGGCTGCAGCGTTCGATTGCGGAATCTCGAGGATCGACAGACCGGTCCCGGCGAAGTCGAGAACATCGGCGCGCACCTGCTCCAGCACGCTCGCCGGCAGCATCGTGGGGCCGGATCCGAAAGAGGCGGCATACTTCCGCGCGCCCCCTCTCACGACGCTCTCGCCGTGACGAGGTGGTACTCGTAGTACCGCAGCGCGTGCGACGTCGTGCAGGCTCGCAGGTAGTCGGCGAGCACGTCGGGGTCGGTGGCCCAGACGTCGCGGACGGTGGCTCGGAAAGCCGCCCGTCCGGCAGGATCGGGTGTGCCCAGACCGCGCAGGATGGCACTCATCTCGTCATGCCGGGGGCCGTAGACACCGTCTGAGAGGTCCTCGTCCAGTACGACCCAACCGTGTTGGTCCAGGGCGTCGCGGATGTCAACGGCGAGCGGGATGTCCTCCGCTTGCTCGGCGAAATACGCGGCCAGATGGCGCAGATGGGCCTGCGCGGGGGGACCCAACTCGGCCAGCGGGCGCGTAAGAGTGATGGCAGCTACGACGAGTCGGCCGCCCGGCCGCACGACCCGGGTGATCTCCGTCCAGAACGCCGCCTTGTCGCGCACGTGGGTGAGGAGCTCGACGACCAGGGCTGCGTCGACGCTGTGGTCGCGCAGCGGCAGTCGCTCGGCCGAGCCGACGACGTAACCCGGCCATGCCTGCTCACCGTGTACGCGAGCAAGGGCGAGCTGAGCGGCGTCGATGTTGACGCCCAGCACTCGGGCCGTGGGCTGGTGCTCGAGCACGCGGCGGCTGAGTCCACCCTTGCCGCAGCCGATGTCGGCCACGACGTGCTCGGCGTCGACCTCGAGCCGGGAGATCAGTCGCTCGGCCAGCCAGAGCTGGCGTTGAGCGGCTGTCGAGGGCAGCAGCGGACGCGGCGACCAGCCGAGGTTCATCAACGTGTCGGTGCCGCCCGCGTCGACGACCTTGGCGAACGGGCTGGTGACGTAGGTACGGGCCATCGCGGCGGCGTCGGCCGTCACGATCCGGCCTCCGGGTGGACGCAGACTACGTGCAGTGCCGACGGATCCTCCATTCGGATGCTGAACGCTTTCGTGACCTCGTCGAATCCCAGCGTGTGGGTGCGCAGCCGGTGCAGCGGCAGAACGCCGTCGGCGGCTAGCTCGGTGGCGGCGGCCCAAAGCTGGCGCGCCTCGACGGTCCCATTGACGCTCTCCGACTCCTTGACCAGCGAGATGCTCCGCCGGTGCAGCGCCATCACGTCGACCGTGGCATTGCTCTCCAGCCCGCCGTACATCACGATCCGCGACCTCGGGCGCATCAACGGGACTACCGCGTCGACGACGTTGACCGGGGTGGCCAGGATCGCGACGTCGTAATCACCGGACGCGAATCCGCTCCCGGCCAGGCCATCCACCGTGTCCAGCACGGTTACGTCGGCGCCGAACTCCCGGGCGAGGTCGAGACGGCACTGGTGCGGGTCGACCACAGTGAGGCGGGCGCAACCATGCAGATGCACCAAACGGGTGAGGAGCAACCCGCTTAGCCCCTGGCCCACGATGAGCACGTGGTGTGAACGGGTGATGCCGGTGCGCCAGGCGGCCATCGCAACCCCGGGCAACACTTCGGCCAGGCACCCGTCGGCCGGAGCGATCCGCCGTGGCAGGCGCAGCAGGTTAGTCGGCGTCGTAATCACCCGGTCGGCGAAGGCCCCCCAGCCCTCGATGCACGTAACCACATCTCCGATCCCAGGCCCGCGGACGAGGCCACCGACCTCCTCGATCACGCCGCACACCTCGTGCCCGAGCACCGGCCGGCCGTGACGGACATGCGCGGGTCGGTGGCCGCGAAAGACCTCCACATCGGAGCCGCAGATGCCAACGTGCGTGACCGCGACCGCGACCTCGGTGGGGCCAGGCGCCGGCGTGGGCACCTCGTCCCAGGCCAGCACGCCGGGCTCGGGAAGGGTCAGCAGTCGCATTTAAGGGGCCCGGAGGCCGAATGCCCGGGCCGTGGAAGTTGGCCGGTCGGCTCCTGGGTAGTAGTAGTCGACGAGAATCTCCCGTACCAGGGCGACGGCGGAGACACCGAACCGCCGTATGACCCGCTCCGCTAGGTCGAGATCGTTGTGTCGACGCCACGGAGCGTGCCCGCCCAGATTGGCGTTGATCCAAAGGGCACGCGGGTGCTTGGTCCTCCAGCGTTCTCCGAGAACCTCAAAGACCGACATGCGATGGACCATCTCGTTGGTGTCGATGTACTGGGAGCGGCCCAGTTCCTCGGGTTTGACGCGGTTTAGCCCGTAGACCACCCACTCGCCGCCGGTGGTGGTGGCAGGTCTGAGGTCGGCGGCAATGTGCGCGGCCATACGATCCACCGGGTGGTGGTTGCACGACTGCGCCACAGCAAGCACGACGCCGGGGCGCTCCTCCAGCGTGGCCACCATTCGCGCGAGATAGCCCGGCCGCCAGGTGTTGTCGGCGTCCAGGTACGCCGCGTACCGGCCGCGAGCTACCGCCAGGCCGTCGTTGCGGCTCTCCCAGGGCACGGCGCCGCACCGGCTGTTGACGTCGTTTCGCAGGACGCGCACCCGCGGGTCGAGATCGGCATATGCCAGTGCCGACCGGCGGCTGTCATCCGTGGACCCGTCGTCCACTATGACTAGTTCGATGTCGGTGAAGGCCTGGTCGAGGACACTCTCCACGGCATCCGGCAGCGTCCGCCCGTGGTTGTGAACCGGGAGTATGACCGAAACTGCCGGAATGCTCACGCCGCGCCCCGCAGTTGGATCAGTTCGTCGCCCAGAGCGACGATGGTCTCGATTGCTCCGGTGATCTCGGCCGGCCCGCCGAGCGGGTTGCCGTACATCATCCGAAGTGCGTAGACAGTGCCGTTGTCCGGTGAGACGACCCCGTGCCCGTCCCTCGAGGGGAATGCGTGAATGAAATAGGGCGTGGTCTTATTCAACCGCCGGTGTATCTCCCGGTTCACTGTGTTGACCACGGCCAGGTCGGTCGTCGCCGTTGGAACGTAGGCGAATCCCACTGCGTTGTGCTCGACTTCGGGATTGAGCAGCCGCAACCGCGGATGCGCCTCGATCAGCCGAGCCGCATGCAGCGCTATCTCGTGGCGGCGGTCGATCTCCTCTGCGAGACGGTTCCAGCCCCAGTGGCGCAACATCATGATTAGCTTGAGGGAGATAAACCCCTTTGAATTGACACCAGGTGCCGTACCTCCGAGCGAGTCATCTTCTTGGTTGATGAGGGTGGTGGGATTTGTCGTGAAGTAGCCGAGCCCCCCGGGGTCACGGAGGAAAAATGCGCTGACGTTGTACGGTACGAGGAGGACCTTGTGCGGGTCGATCGAGACCGAGTCCGATCGCTCGATGCCTCGCATCCGGTGTCGCGTCCGCGGGCTGAACAGCACCTGGCCGCCCTCGCAGGCGTCGACGTGCACCCAGACATCATGCCGGTCCGCGACGTCACACACCGCCTCGAGGTCGTCGAAGGTCGTAAACCGACTGTCACCGGCGACCGCGAACACGGCCATGACCTCTTCCCCGCGTTCACGTACGGCCATGATCTGCCGTTCCAGGTCTGCCGGGTCCGTCCGCAGACCGTCGACGCCGACGTCACGAAGACTCTCCCTTTCCAGGCCCTCAGCCCTAAGCTCGTCGTCGGTGAGGTCGGTGTTGCCCAATCCCAGCAGGTGCAGACTCCGCCGCAGGGAGAAGTGGCTGTACGGCCGGTTGGCCAGCACCCGTGTCCGCCGGGGATCGAACCGTCGGCCCTCGGCGGCCAGCCGACGCCGCAAGTGCTCGCGCGCCGCCAGCAGCCCCGAGTAGTTCGCCTGCGAACCTCCGAAGACGATGCCGCCGCCAGCCGCCTGCGCACCGGGACCGTCGTCGCGCGGGTAGCCGATGACCTCACGCAACTGGGTGAGCAGCTGCTGCTCCAGCGGCGTCGCCACCGGCGAATAGTCGATCGATGAGAGGTTCTGGCTGAGGAAGGCACTGGCGATGTCACCCAGCATCCCGGCTGTCGAGGACCCATTGTCAGGATGGGCTAAGAACGTGGGCGAACCGAAGTTCAGAGACCCGGGGAATACGACCGAACCCAGCCAATCGACAAGCGCTTCGAGAGGAACCCCCTCATCGGTGACCCGTGACGCATCCTCTATGGCGGTGCGGTCCAGCTCCCGGCCCTGAAGCGAAGGAGGACGCTGCTTGAATTCGATACCCAGCTGCACGACCTCGGCCGCACTTTTTCGCATCTCCTCGGCAGTTTCGACGCCCAGAACCCAAGCTTCATTAGCCGACATCGAATCCGTGACCTCCGGAGGATCGCAACCTAAGCCCATTACGAACAATCGGTCAACTCCTCGGTGACTCGCACAGCTGTCGCGATTACGTAATTAAGGTCGTCCCGCTGGATGGTCGCTCCGCTCCTCTTTTGGCCCCGACCTAGCGAGGAGTTTGCCACATGCCTGGACGACTGGCCAAGAGTCTTTCTGGTTGATCGGCGGTTCTTTGATCTTCATTAAGCAACCTGACCTTAAAGACGTCCGGCTCTGCCGGCGCGCCCATGCTGCAGGGGACACCTCTACCTGATCATGCTGCTACCAGGACGGTCACTGCGGTGGGCCAGCCCGTAACCCGCGAGGTACTCGCGTGCAGTGGCCGGAAGATCGACCCGGCCTGGACCCCACCGTCGGGCGACGGCTGACCCCGCACCGGCTGTCGGGCCTGCCAGTCGAGTTCCGCATCGCCGACCTGAGCGGGCTGGACTTCCCGGACAATTCCTTCGGCGGCGCGCGGGCCAAGTTGGTGCTCATGCACTGCGCGGACATCGAAACCGGGCTCGACGAGTTCGTCAGGGTGACCCGGCCGGGCGGGCGGATCGCGGTGTTCGACTTCGACTTCGACACCACGATCGTCGACCACCCGGACGTGGCAGCCACGCGCGAGATGATGCGCTTCCTCTCCGACGGCTACCGTAACAACTGGAGCGGACGGCAGCTTGTCCGCCAGATGCGCGTCAGGGGCCTGCGGGAGATCGCCGTCTCGCCGCACACCGTGGTGCTGCCCTTCGAGTTCTTCCGCACCGTCGCGGCTGGCAGACTGAAGGATGCCCAGGAGGCCGGCCAGCTCGCACTGACCGGCGGGTGGCTCAGCGAGTGGTGGCAGCCGCTGCTGCGGGCACAGGAGCAGGGTCAGTTCTTCGCCTCGCTCACAGGTTTCGTCGTTGGCGCGACCAAGTCGTGAGCGAGTAGTTCACGTGTTTCTCGTGAGGCCATTAGGCGAGCGGCAGCGGCCACCGGTACCAGCCGTCGTCGTTGTCGAACCAGATGAACTGAGTGGTGGGATTGGCAACGATCCCGAAGCGGTCGGGGTCTGGCTGGCCAAGATGCTGCCACAGCTGATGAGTAGCTTCCACGGTGTCCCAGAGCCGCCGAGGGCCGCCCTGAATGACCCGCAGCCGCCCATCGACTTCGGGGTCGGAGATAGCCTCGGCATACGAGCCGTCAGAGGCCTCGACGGATACCCCATGCCGCACCGTGTGACTGATCGGATCGTGGACCTTGGTGCGGCGGAAACCGCGGGTACCGTGAAGCTGGAGCTGCAGCAGAAATCGGAAGCCGTCGTCGTCGATCAGTGTCGATGCGTCAAGGGCGGTGCTGGTGCGGGCGGAGCGCCGCGAGCTGCGAATACGGGATGGCTCCGGGGCGCGTAGTGGGCTGTCGGCCTGCGGGCGAAGCCACATGAAGTGGCCGCCGAGTGGCAGGATCGGGCCGATGACCTCGTCGTCGTCCTTGGTGAGCAGGCAGAGCGTCCCGCCAGCGAGATCGCCGCGGAGGTTAGCCAGGATCTTCCCGCCTGGTGTGAGTTGTTCGATCCATGGCAAGGGGATGTCCGTGATAGCGGCGGTAGCGATGATCCGGTCATAAGGTGCGTGTGAGGCAACCCCCGCCGCGCCGTCGCCCACTATCAGGGTGGGGTGGTGACCGAGGCTGGCGATGTGTTTCCTGGCAGCCGCGACGAGGGTGGGGTCGATGTCGATGCTCACCACGTTGTCCGAGCCGAGTCGATGGCACAGTAGCGCGGCGTTGTACCCGGTTCCGGTGCCGATCTCCAGCGCCCGGTGCCCGTCCTGCACGTCCAACGCTTCGAGCATGCGAGCCATCAGGCTGGGCATTGTGCTGGAACTGGTGGGGACCAGCAACGGCTTGGCATTCGCCATCATGACCGAAGGGTGAGCAAGGTACCGCGTGACGAGTGAATCGTCGGAGTACACCTGTTCCAGCCATGATTGGTGTTGGCCGGGATGAGCGCCGCTCGTGATCGTCGTACCCGACTCGCTCATCGTGATGATGTTCGGAACGAACACGTGCCGTGGAGTCTGTTCGAACGCCAAGCGCCACGATGAGCTGCGCAGATGGCTATTGCAGG
>JBOHFY010000380.1:0-4935 GCA_050699895.1 Pseudonocardiaceae bacterium | reverse complement strand
GCCCCCACACCGTTCTCCCCTAGCCGAATGAACACAACCGGGCCCTGAGGATAACCAGCCAGCGGGGAGTTCAGCGCCTGTTCCCGCGCCGACTTCACGGCCGCGGCACAGCAAGTCGACGCGGCGGCGAACTGATCGGTCCCCGGCCCTGGCGACAACCCGAGGCCGTCGCGCGACCCGCTCTTTCGGAGGGCCGATCCGGCCGGTGCCACGACTAGGACGGCCGGGGGTTGCTGGCTGCCTTGTCGGTTTCTCGGGAGTAGTTCGGGTCGGTGACGAGCCGGCTGTGTCTGGCGCCGTAGGCGAAGTACACGACGAACCCGATGACCATCCAGATGATGAACCGGATCCAGGTGGCGGCGGGGAGGTTGAGCATCAGGTAGAACGAGGCGAGTGCCGCGAGGATGGGGACGCCGGGGACGCCGGGGCATCGGAACGCCCGGGGCAGGTCCGGGCGGGTGCGGCGCAGCACCAGGACGCCGAGGGCGACGAGGACGAAGGCGAACAGGGTGCCGATGTTGACCAGCTCGGCTAGCTCGGTGAGCGGCACAAACGTCGAGATGAGCGCAACGACGACACCCGTCATGATCGACGTCCGGATCGGGGTGCCGAACCGCTGGCTGATCGCGGAAAACGCGGGCGGGAGCAGCCGGTCGCGGCTCATGGCGAAGAAGACCCGGCTCTGGCCCAGCAGCAGAATCAAGATCACCGTGGTCAGACCGAACAGCGCCCCCACCGAGATCACGGTCGCGAAGCCCGGTTTGCCCACCGAGCGGAACGCCTCAGCCAGCGGTGCGTCGATCTTGATGTCGGTGTACTTCACCATCCCGGTGACCACGAGCGACACCGCGACGTAGAGCGCTGTGCAGATGCCCAGGGAGGCGAGGAGACCGATCGGTATGTCCCGCTGGGGCTTTTTGGTCTCCTCCGCGGCCGTCGCGACGACGTCGAAGCCGATGAACGCGAAGAAGACCAGGGCGGCGCCGGTGAAGATGCCACTGATGCCGAAAGAGCCGGGCGAGAAGCCGAGATCCTGCAGCAGCGACGGCGTGCTCGTGGCACCCCCAGCACCCGGGGAGCCAGGCGGTGGAATGAACGGCGCGTAGTTGCTGGCTTTGAGATAGAAGCACCCGGCGATGATGACGAACAGCACGATGCTGACCTTGACCGTGACCATCACCATGTTGACCTGCGAGGAGACCTTGATTCCCAGACAGATCACGCCGGTGAGGATGAGGACGATCCCGGCCGCGACGAGGTTGTGCCCACTGCCATACGCCCAATCCGGGATGGTGATACCGGCCGATTTCATCACGTCAGCGAAGTACGACGACCACCCGACCGCCACCGTGCTCGCACCGAGAGCAAGCTCAAGGATGAGGTCCCAGCCGATGATCCACGCCACGAGCTCGCCGAGACTGGCGTAGGAGAAGGTGTAGGCGGAGCCAGCCACCGGCACGATGCTCGCGAACTCCGCGTAGCACAGCGCGGCCAGCGCGCAGGCGATGCCCGCGAACACGAACGAGAGTGCGATGGCCGGTCCCGCCTGGACTCCGGCGGCCTTGCCGGTGAGGACGAAGATGCCGGTCCCGATGACCACGCCCACCCCGAAGACGGTGAGCTCGACGGGGCCGAGCCGTTTGCGGAGCTGGTGGGTCGGCTCCTCGGTGTCCGCTATGGACTGCTCGATGGTCTTCGTGCGCCAGAGGTTCACCGCCGCATCCTCCTCCCCGGGTGGCACAGGCGGCCCACCTTACGACGTCGCCCCGCTGGTCGCGACCTCGCCCGTCTGCCGCACGCTGAACCTGGCCACTTCACGCGCGCACGCTGCGCAGTAGCGCACACAGTCCCGGCAGTGATCGGCCACAGCTCAGCGCCGTGGTGGTGCCTCGCTGGTCCGGCTGCGGCGCGCTCACCGGGCACCGTCCTCAGTGCGCTGACCATCCCCGACCAACCAGCCGTGTTCGTTCTCCCGCTGTATTACCGTGCCCACGATCAGCCTTTCGCCTTGCTGGAGGTCTCCCCGACCCGCAGATGCAGACAGTGCCCGACCGGTAGCGGTGGGTGTCGCGGCGTCGAGACATCTCCCGGTGGGCTATATGGAAGGACACCCGAACAGATGAGTGACTGGACGAGCCTGCGCTACGCCGTAGTCGACGTCGAAGGCAACGGCCAGCAACCGCCCGACCTGGTAGAAGTGGCCGTCGTCCCGATCGTCGGTGGCGTGATCGGTGAGCCAAAAAGCTGGCTCGTGAAGCCTGAGCGTTCCATCAAGTACTTCGCGACACGCATCCACGGCCTGACGAACGACGACGTTGCCGACGCGCCCGCGTTCGCTGATATCGAGGATGAGGTACGCCGCTCCCTCGACGACTCGGTGTTTGTCGCCCACAACGCACACGTCGATGTCGGCGTGCTGCAGCGCTACCTAGCCGAGTGGAAGTGTCCAGAGGTCTTCGACACACTCAAGCTCACCAAACGCCTTCTGCCGAACCAGATAAGCTACAAACTCGGCGCGCTGGTTACTTCTTTCTCACTCGCCGACGGCTTGCCTGACGGTCTCACTCCCCATCGGGCGACCTATGATGTGCTGGTTGCGGCACGGCTGTTCGTGCGGCTCGCCACCCGCGGCGACGGAACCCCGCGGTCACTGAAAGAACTCCGTGATCAAAAGCCGGGAGGCGACAGCGATGCAGCTCCGTCCCTTTTCTCGCCATGAGCGAGGAATGTTCGTCAGCGTTGACGGCCCGAGCGGTGCCGGCAAATCCACCATCGTCCTACACCTAGCACAGATGCTCGTCGCCAATGGCGAGCCCGTGCACGTCACGGCTGAACCGTCGAATGGACTCATCGGCAAGCTGTGCCGGGAACTGACCGAATCGGTGACCGGGCACGCACTCGCGTGCCTATACGCGGCGGACCGGTATCATCACGTCGAGCATGAGATCCGGCCACAGCTGGAAGCCGGCAAGACGGTCATCAGTGACCGCTACATTCTCTCGGGTCTGGTGATGCAACGCTTCGACGGCATTGATCCTGCCTTCCTGTGGCAGCTCAACACCGAAACCGACCGACCAGACCTCTTGGTCGTCCTCGAAGCCGATCCCGAAATCATCTCGGAACGACTGACGGAACGCGGACCACATAATCGCTTCCAGCTCGCGCCCGGTAGCAGCCATGCCGAAGTTCATTTCTACCGCCAAGCGACCGACCGCTTGATCCAAGCCGGTTTCGATGTGCTGCGCGTAGACTGCAGCCAGCGGCCACCAGAGAAATCAGCGGCGTTCATCCGCGATCGGTTGCTGACCTTGTTCCCATCGAACAGAGAGTGAGCGCCGCGCAAACCATCACCACTGACAACCCGACACCCAAGATCGAGCAGTTATAGTAATGGCCCGACACTGGCGGCCGTACCCACGACTGGCTCGAAGACGCCATCGCCCCCACCAACAGCGAAGCGCAACTCGCTCAGGTAGCCGAGATCACCCACACGGCACTTCGGGGGGTTCGTGATACCACCACTCGCGCACGCCCCCGCCGATACACTCCCCGGAGTGCATCGGGCGCGGTTCCGCAGAACCGTCCGACCACGTCCCGGGCGCTCCCAGGTTGGTTCAGGTCGGGTCGGCCTGAGAACCGTCCAGGACCACGTTCGGGCTTCGGTGCCGCTCCACGCGGAGCCTGGCGATGTCTTACCTTCATAGGTCGAGTACGCCGACGATGTCCGGGGCCGGGGGCAGCCTGTTGGGTTGGAGTGTCCCGGTGGGGATGGGGATGTCGGTGCGGAGAATGGAGTATGCAATAACACCAATGGCCTCGGCCGGCAAACAAAGACATTGCTATCCACCCTTCAGTGTCATCGTGAGGAGCCCAAGGTGTCACACTGGTCGCCGACCTCCACGGTCGCCCACAGAATTGCGGTGATCGCACCTGCCCTCCCGGGTCCCGCCTGCGCTGTGGTTCCCGAACTCAACAGGAGAGCTGGTCGAAGGCTGGGTGACAGCTCTGGTGTTGAGTTCGGGAACCACAGCACGGGCGGGGCATCCACGCGCGGTCGGGATCGTCCTTGGACGGCGGCTCGCGGCGGAGTCACCGGCCATTTATTCGATCTTGAAACGGCCGTGGCCGACCTCCGACACTAAGGTCGCACGCCACCGGGGCACGAGCCGTGCCAGGGTGGAGCCATGGTTGAGGTCTATCCCGAGAGTGAGCCGTACGAGCAGGGGATGCTCGATGTGGGAGACGGGCACCGCGTGTACTGGGAGGTCTGCGGTAATCCGGGTGGCAAACCCGCGGTCGTGCTGCACGGCGGTCCGGGTTCGGGCTGCACTCCCGGCGCTCGCCGATTATTCGATCCCACCCGGTATCGCATCGTGTTGTTCGACCAGCGCAATGCGGGACGCAGCACACCGCACGGCAGCGATCCCGCCGTGGACCTGTCGACGAACACCACGGAACACCTGATCACCGACATGGAGCTGCTGCGGGAGAACCTCAGCATTGACCGGTGGCTGGTGTGGGGTGGATCGTGGGGGGCCGCCCTGGCGCTGGCCTACGCGCAACGGTACCCGGAGCGGGTCAGCGAGATCGTCCTCGCGTCGGTGACCATGACCCGCCCGGCGGACATCGACTGGCTCTACCACGGCGTCGGCCGCTTCTTTCCCGAGCAATGGTCCCGGTTCCGCGACGGCGCCCCGCAAGCTGACCGGGATGGTGACCTGGTCGCCGCCTATTACCGTCTGCTGAATGACCCGGATCTGACGGTCCGCGAGAAAGCCGCCCGGGACTGGTGTGACTGGGAGGACACCGTGGTGTCCTTGGAACCGGGCTACCGGCGCAAGCCTCGCTATGGGGATCCGCTTTTTCGAATGGCTTTCGCCAGGATCGTGACCCACTATTTCCATCACCGAGCTTGGCTGCCCAACGGCATCCTGC
>JBOHFY010000379.1:0-4938 GCA_050699895.1 Pseudonocardiaceae bacterium | reverse complement strand
GTCGAGCAGGCCGTCGGCCAGCGCGGCATCCGGGCAGATCCGCAACCCCCCGCCGTCACCATCCCGCCAGCGATGCTCCCGGCGGATCCTCGGGTATTGCCGCAGAGCACCACCTACACCGTGGTCGACGGCGCTCCGCTTGACCTCGCCGGTCCGGTGGCCACTGACGGAACCGTGGTTCACCCACGGCGGGAGGTTGTGGTGTATGCCGCCCCTGGCGGCACCGCGATCGCCAGGCTCGGCCCGCAGCAGATTGGCGACACCTGGCTGCCGGTGATTGCCCGGCAACCCGGGTGGGCGCAGGTATTGCTGCCCTCGCGACCCAACAGCTCGACGGGCTGGGTAACGGAGACCGCACTCGATCGTGCGGTCACCCCGTATCTGATCCGGGTACACCTTCGTTCCCTGAACATGGAGTTGTTCAACGGGGGTCAGCGTTTGGGTGACTGGACGGTGGGCATCGGCAAGCAGTCCGCTCCCACGCCAGCGGGGCGGACGTTCCTGCTTGGTTCGTTCAGCGACACCGCGCAGCGGTACTCGCCGGTGATCTTGCCGCTGGGCACCCACAGCCTCACGCTGAACAGCTTCGGTGGCGGGCCGGGAACCGTCGCGATCCATACCTGGCCCACGGCCAATGTCTTCGGCACCCGCTCTAGCGATGGCTGTATCCGGGTGCCTAAGGATGCGCTCCACCAGTTGACTCAAGTTCCTCTGGGGACGCTCGTGCTCATCGACGAGAACTGAACGAACGAAAGGACAGCATGTGAACAGTAGGAAGCTCGCCGGCGCCAGTGCCGCCAGCGTCGGTGCTGCCACTGCCGTGGCGGCCCTGCTGCTGGGGACCCTGTCCGGCTCCGCCGGCGAAGAGCCCACCGCCTCCGCATTCGGGATCGCAGCGGAAGGCTTGCTGCCCATCGCGCCGACTCCGTTTGTCGAGGCGCCGCGGGACGGTCATAAGGCATTGCTCGAGGTGCCGGGGCCGGATCGGGATGGCATCTACGTCGGAGTCCTCAAGGTTGAGGCCGAGCACTTCCGGTCTAAGGCGACGGCCGTCAAGGTCGACGTTCTCGGGCTGCGGCTGAAAGTCATTGAGGCGACCTGCGAGAACGGTCACGGTGACTCCTCGATCATCGGCACCGATGGTGAGGGCAAGTCCTCGCCGTACTCGGGCCAGGCACTGGACCTCTCGCCGGTGGTGAAGGTGGAGTTCAACCGGCAGCACCGGGACCACGACAGGCTCACGGTCGACGCGGCGGTGATCTCGTTGCTGCCCGGCGACCGGCACGGCCAGGCGCTGTCGGAGAAGGATCTCGTCCTTTTCCAGAAGCTTGCGGCCAATCAGCTGAAGGTCCCGACTATGGATCAGCTGGAGACCGCTCACGCCAAGTCGGCGACACCGGCGGGGCCTGTCACCGCCGTGGACTTGCTGAGCGAGCTCAAGGTGCTCAACCCGAACCTCGCCACCCCCAAGGGCGGTCATGAGGCGCTGGAAGAGATCGTGATCTCCTCCGCTAGCTGCAGTGAAGAGCACCACGAGAACCACCAGGGGCCGCCGAACGAGCAGGCCCCGCCGCCGCACCCGGTCGAGGCGCACCTGCCGGTGACGCACTGACCTGACCGGTACGTTCTTCAGAGGGGCTGGCACGGATCCGCGTGCCAGCCCCTCTGGCGTAAGCGCTCACCGGAACCGGTGGGTGCGGCCGTAGGATCGACAGGTGAGCTCCGAGGGACGGCTGACCCATGTGGATGATCGTGGCGCGGCCCGGATGGTCGATGTCTCGGATAAGCAGGCCGGCGCGCGGGAGGCGGTCGCCTCGGGAGTCTTACGCACCACCGAGGAGGTAGTGCGGCTGCTGCGCGGCGCACAACTCCCCAAGGGCGATGCACTGGCCACGGCCCGCATCGCGGGCATCATGGCGGCCAAACGAACGCCCGACCTCATCCCGTTGTGTCATCCTCTCTCGTTGACCGGGGTGACGGTGGACCTGCGCATCTCGGGTTCCGAGGTGCAGATCACCGCCACCGTCCGCACGACCGACCGCACCGGTGTGGAGATGGAGGCGCTCACCGCGGTCGCGGTCGCCGGGCTGGCGCTGCACGACATGGTCAAAGCGGTCGACCCCTCCGCCGTGCTCGACGCGGTGCGGGTGGAGCGCAAGGTGGGTGGCAAGACCGGCCTGTGGATCCGGGAGGACCGATGACAACGACCCGTCGCGCCGTGGTCGTGGTGGCGTCCAACCGTGCGGCGGCTGGGGTGTACCCCGACCGCACCGGTCCCGTCATCGTCGACTGGTTGTGCCAGCATGGCTATCAGACCCCGGATCCCGTGGTGGTGCCGGACGGCTCGCCGGTGCGCGACGCGGTGGCGGTGGCGGTGGCGGACGCGGTCGATGTCGTCCTGACCACCGGCGGTACCGGGATCAGCCCCACTGATCGCACACCGGAGGCCACTGAGCCGCTGCTGGACCGGGGCCTGCCTGGATTGGCGGACGCGATCCGCTCAGCCGGGCTGCCCCGGGTGCCCACCGCGGTGCTCTCCCGCGGACTGGCTGGAGTGGCCGGCCAGACGCTGGTGGTGAACCTGCCGGGCTCTCTCGGCGGAGTCCGCGATGGCCTGGTTGTCCTGGACCGGGTGCTTGACCACGCCATCGAGCAACTCCATGGCGCGGATCACACTGGCAGCGGAACCGGCCAGCCGCTGGGCTCCGCCGGCGGGCCCCAACGTGGACACGATCACGGATACGGTGGCGGGGCGGCGGTGCCTGCGGCCCCGGATATCGTGCTTCGCGCGGTGGTCACCGAGGAGCCGCTGGACGTCGAGGAACACGCCCGCCTGGTGGCCCGCTCGGCCGCCGGCGCGGTGGTGAGCTTTTCCGGCGTGGTCCGCGACCATGACGGCGGCCGAGAGGTGCGTGGGCTGGAGTACTCCAGCCATCCCAGGGCTGGCGAGGTGATCACGCGAGTGGCGGCTCAGATCGTCGCCGCCCACCCGGAGGTGCTCGGATTGGCCGTCAGCCACCGCATCGGAGCACTGGCGATCGGTGACTCCGCACTGACCTGCGCGGTGTCGGCAGCCCACCGCGGGGTGGCCTTCGCGGCGTGCGCGGCGCTGGTCGATGAGGTGAAGCTGCAGTTGCCGATCTGGAAGCGGCAGGAGTTCTCCGACGGCTCGCAGGAGTGGGTGAACTGTCCGTGAGGCTCCTGGTTCCGGGTCGGGTGGATTCGGGTCGGGCGCTCAGCCGCCAGCGAATGGCGGTAATACATCCAGCTCGGCGCCGGGTCGCAGCGGCGTAGCGCGGTCTCGCACCACGACTGAATCGAGCAGGAAGCTGCAGGCGACCAGCACTCCGCGCAGCTTTTCTCCGTGCCGAGCGGTGATCGCGTCGAGCGCGTCGGCGACTGTAGCGCCGTCGCCCACGTCGACGTTCTCGCTAGGCAGG
This sequence comes from Pseudonocardiaceae bacterium, assembly GCA_050699895.1. Classification (GTDB taxonomy): domain Bacteria; phylum Actinomycetota; class Actinomycetes; order Mycobacteriales; family Pseudonocardiaceae. The sequence continues at coordinate 1,498 of JBOHFY010000379.1, read as the reverse complement.
CCAGCGGCGGCGCGGGCCGCCGCGAAGTAGCGCACGATCACCACAGTTCTCCTCCCCGATCTCTCGCACTGGTTGGCACACATCGGTTCACGCTCCAGCGACAGAGCAGGAGCATAGCGTGGGATCTGTCCTCAGTCTGGGCGTGGTGATGACTCGCCGCCGACGAATCGTGCTTTTCGCGCTCGCCCTTAATATTTGCTTTATGATGCTTTTCCGCAAGAGCGGAGAATATGGCTGATTCGTCCCGCATATACTGCTTCTGTGATGTCTGGTTGCTATCCTTGCGGTGCCGGATGCCCGTGCACGTGCACGACCGGCGGACACACCGGGCAAATGGGTTGGAAACGCGGGGTTATGCGACGTTGTATAGGGCGCCCCGAGTTTCGTGCCCTCAGTTGCGGAGGTATTCTCCGCGACGTGTCGCACTATCGGATGTCGGAGATCGCTGAGCTGTTTGGCGTAAGCGATGACACCGTCCGGCGCTGGGCGGATTCCGGGCAGCTGACCGCGATCCGGGACGCCGGCGGTCGCAAGGCTGTGGACGGGGCGGAGCTGGCGGCGTTCGCCAAGTCGCAGGCGCACGCCACGCGGGACCCGTCCCTAGTGGACCGATCGGCCCGCAACCGGTTCGTTGGGCTGGTCACCGAGGTGATCATCGACCAGGTGATGGCGCAGGTGGAGATCCAGTGCGGACCGCACCGTGTGGTCTCCCTGATGAGCAGTGAGGCGGCCCGGGAGATGGGGCTCGTGCCGGGGGTACTGGCGGTGGCTGTGGTGAAGTCGACCCAAGTGATGGTCGAGACCCCGAGCGGACGTGCCTGACACGAACGGTCTCCTCGGGGGTGGTTCTCGCGGGGATCATCGCAGTACCAATCCGTCCTCCGGATCGTGTGGTGGGCGTGGGCGCAGTGGCTCCCTCGGGTATCCGATGGTGATCGCGCCGAGCGGCCGCCAGTCCGCCGGCAGGGTGAGCTCGGCGCGAACCAGATCTGGGCAGAATAGTGTCGAGCCGACCCAGCACGAGCCCAGGCCCTCGGCGGCCAGCGCCACCAGCAGGCTCTGCACGGCGGCACCCGCGGCGACGGTGAACATCGCCTCCTCGGCGGCGCGGCGGCGCGCGTCGGGGTAGGCGTGCGCGCCGTCGGGCACAGCCAGGGGCACCAGCACCTCCGGTGCGTCATAGAGCAGGTCCCCGCGCCGCACCCGGCGTTCGATGCGGTCCTCGGTCAGCCCGTCGCGGCGCAGGTCGGCCCGCCAGGCCTGCGCCATCGCGTCGAGCAGCCGCTGCCGGACCTGCCGGTCGGCCAGCCAGACGAAGCGAACCGGCCGGGTGTGGTGCGGTGCCGGTGCGCTCAGCGCCACCCCCACCGCGCGGCGAAGTGCTTGCGGGTCCACCGGCTCGGCGCGAAACGAGCGCACCGATCGGCGCAGCAGCATCGCCTCGGTCCGGCCCAGCGCGCGTCCCTGCTCGATCGCCTCGGCGGTGCCCAGCCAGAAG
>JBOHFY010000378.1:0-2134 GCA_050699895.1 Pseudonocardiaceae bacterium | reverse complement strand
AGCTGGACCCACGCCAACAAGCCGAAGCGCTGGATCGTCGCCCGGTACTTCGGCAAGCTCAACAAGTTCAGGAACGACCACTGGGTGTTCGGCGACCGCGACAGCGGCGTCTTTTTGCCCAAGTTCTCCTGGACTCCCATCGTCCGGCACACCCTGGTTCGGGGCACGTCGTCCCCGGACGACCCGGCCTTGGCCAGCTACTGGGCCGAACGGCGCAGGCGGGTCAAACCCCCGCTCGACAGCTACACGCTGCGCCTGCTCACCAGGCAGGACGGACGTTGTCCGCTGTGCGGGGAACACCTGCTCACCGCCGAGCAACCGCCGCAGTCTCCCGAGCAATGGGAGAAATGGTGGCTGCATGTCACCCGACGAGCAGTCGACAGCGACTACCTCGTGCATCACGGGAGGCCCAGCTCACCGGACGGTGATCAAACCCGCCTCACACACGCTTCCTGCCATCGCGGGCACCTCGCCCGCCAACGCGGGAGCCCAGCACCACAAACCTGAACCGCCCCTTGGGGCCTGCTTGAGCCGTGTGCGGTGACAAGCCGCTCGCACGGTTCTGAGGGGGGCGGGACGCAGCAATGCGTCCCGCCTACCCGGCGAGATCAACTGTTCGGGCGCCCGGTGATTCTGCGGCCACCGTCGAGGGCGTGCTATGGGCGGAGGTCGACTACGTCGAGGCGGTGGCCTGTGTAGCGGTCCGGGTCGTAGGTGAGTACCACCGCGGAGGTGGCGGGGTGCAGAGGGTTTTGGAACGGAATCCGGCGTTAGTGAGTGTTGATGCTGGTCGGGAGTCCGGCTTGGGGTGAGGGGTGTAGCCCGTTAGCGCCGGATTCCGCTCGATCGCACAGTTCCAGTTGATCTCTGGTTGATCGTTCGCGAGCTGGTGCGGGGCGGGTTTGGGCTGTTGGGTGGTGTGGGGCTGTGAGCTGGGTCCTACGTTTGGGTGCGTGCCAGGCTTCCTCAGGGGAGGAAATAATCGGTCCATCATCAGCACGGCATGGGCAGGGTTGATCCGCCAGGGCGGCCCTGCCACGCGGGCGATGTCGTACCGTGCTCGACCGTTTCATGGAGCGGGTGGGCCGGTGAACCCCGGCGGGGGCACGTCCCGGTATCGGTCATATTCGGGACGGTCGAGACCCGATCGAATCGGCCCAGGTGGCACCGTCCTGAAACCCGTCCCGCAACTGGGGTGTCGAGCTGGTGTTTCGGGATGGATTCCGGGACGATCGATTCGTGGATGCGGTCTCGTCGTACAGCAATGCGGTGCGGATCGGCTACGCCCGGGTCAGCGGCCGAACCCAGGACCACCAGCTGCAGTTGGACGCGCTGGCTGTCGCCGGGTGCCGGGAGGTGGTCGTGGAGACCGCGAGCACCCGGGGTGAGCGGCCTAAGCTGCGCGCCACGCTGAACGCGCTCAAGGCGGGCGATACGCTGGTGATCTATAAACCGGACCGGGTCGCGCGGTCGATGAAAGAGCTGCTGGTGCTGCTGGAAGACGATCTGCACGCCAAGGACGTCAACTTGCATATTCTGACCGGGATCTGCGCGGGGCTGCACCGGCCTAACGCGTCGAGCATCGCGGAGAAGATGTTGTTCATGGTTGCGGCGATGGCCGCGGAGATGGAGCGTGACCTCATCCGGGAACGCACCCTCGACGGGCTGACCGCCGCGGCGGCCCAGGGCCGCAAGGGTGGGCGGCCCCCGGCGCTTGACCCCGACACCCTCGCGGTCGCGCTGGCGCGCCGGGCGCGGGGGGAGTCGGTCACCACGATCGCTACGCACCTGAAAATCGGGCGCTCCACGCTGTACCGGGCGCTGCAACCCGAGCGGGACCAGGCCACTGAAGCCGGCGAAGCCACCGAGCCCCCGCCACCGAGGGCGGGCAACAATTCCCCACCGGCCACCGTCAGTGCACCTGCGCGCCCGATCCCGGCACGGATCCGGCAGCCGGATGAGCCGCTGTCATCGCGGGAACGCCAGCTGCGCGACCGGCTGGTGCGCCAGCGCGAGGCGATGCGTGCCTCGGCCTGCCCCACCTGCGGCAACGAGCCAGCCGATGCCCAGTCCCGGTGGCATCAACGTCAGGATCTGGCCATCACCTGGCTCTATCCCGGGCCCACCGGCGCGC
>JBOHFY010000377.1:0-4407 GCA_050699895.1 Pseudonocardiaceae bacterium | reverse complement strand
TCGCCACTCACGGGTTGTCCACAGATGAGGCGGGCTGGCGTGGCCGGTGCGACGTCAACTGGAACGGGCTGACCACGCAGCAACGCGAGCACGGCATCAGCGGTCAGCGGTGCCAGCAAGATCCCGTTGCGATGATGGCCAGTCGCGGCGAGCACCCCGGGCTCCAGCTCACCGATCACCGGCAGGTTGTCCGGGCTGCCCGGCCGCAACCCCGCCGCGCTCTCCTCCAGCGTGTACTCCGCGATCGCGGGCAGCACACACTCAGCGTCGGTGAGCAGCTCGCGCACCCCGCCAGCGGTGACGTCGGTATCAAAACCACCCTCGCGCTGGGTGGCTCCCATGACCAGCCGCCCGCCGTCGCGGGGCACCAGGTAGCTGTGGCGCCCACCGACGATCGCGCGGACGGCCCGCGACGGCGGCGGCAACGCGCCCGGCCGGCAGCGCAGCCGCAGGATCTCGCCCTTCACCGGGCGGATCGCGCGGCGCAGCATGGGGTGCAGCGCGCCGCTGTGCGCGCCGGCGGCCACCACGACGACGTCAGCGCTCGGCAACGTCAGGCAGCGTTGGGGGTGGAACCGCACCCCGGCGCCGCGGCACGCCACCAGCAGCGCGTCCAGCAGCGCCCGGTTGTCCACTGACGCCTCCCCCGGGACCGACAGCGCCCGGCACACCCGAGGGCCCAGTGACGGCTCGACCCGGCGCGCCTGCCGGCCGGAGAGCACCTCCACGGCACGGCCCATCCGGGACAGCTGCTCGGCGATCCGGTCCAGCTCGGCGCGGTCGCCGGGATCCAGCGCGACCGCGAGGGTACCTCCGGTCCGTAACCCGGGGTCGCCACCAGCGGTCGCGAGCTCAGCGGCGAAGTCCGGCCAGCGGCGCAGCGCGGCCGCCCCGAGCGCGAGTACCGCTGGCTCACTCGGCACCGCCTCGGTGACCGGGGCGAGCATCCCCCCAGCGACGTGCGAAGCACCCGATCCCGGCGCCGGGTCGTACACGGTCACCGCGAACCCCGCCGCTGCGGCGCGCCAGGCGCAGCTCAGCCCGATGACGCCACCACCGACCACGGCAACGGTGCTGGACGAGCCCCCCCACGAGCCCTCCAACGACACCCCCGGCAACACCACAGCTCATCACGTGCGGACCAGTCCCCACCCTAGCTCGATACGGTCTGCCCATGGATGGCGAGCAGATCAGGGCCCGGCTGGCCGACGCGCGGCTGTATCTGTGCACCGACGCCCGGACCGACCGCGGCGACCTGGCCGAGTTCGCCGACGCGGCGCTGGCCGGCGGCGTGGACATCATCCAGCTGAGGCACAAGGGCCTGGAGGCACGCGACGAGCTCAACGCCCTGGCGGTGCTCGCGGACGCCTGCCGGCGCCACGGTGCGCTGCTGGCGGTGAACGACCGGGCCGACGTCGCGCTGGCCGCTGGTGCCCAGGTGCTGCACCTGGGCCAGGGCGACCTGCCGGTCAGCTGGGCGCGCCGGGTGCTCGGCGACGAGGTAGTGATCGGCCTGTCCACGCATGATCCCGAGCAAGCCGCCGACGCCGCCGCGCGGCCCGGGGTGGACTACTTCTGCACCGGCCCGTGCTGGCCCACCCCGACCAAGCCGGGTCACCCGGCCGCCGGGCTGGACCTGGTCCGCACGACCAGAACGAACGTAGGAGCAACCCGCCCTTGGTTCGCCATCGGCGGTATCGAGTCCACCGAACGCCTGGAGGAAGTGTGCTCCGCCGGTGCGGACCGCGTGGTGGTGGTGCGCGCGATCACCGAGGCGGCGGACCCGAGGGCGGCCGCCGCCGCCTTCGCGCGGCGCCTGCGCGCATCGCACTAGCGCTCGTCCGCGGCGGCCTCGCCGGTGAGGAGGGTGAGCTGGTAGGTGGCCAGCACCTCCTGGATCGGCTGGAAGTAGGTCTGCCCGCCGAGCAGGCAACCGCCGGTCCCGCCGGACAACATGCCCTGCGCCTGAGTGCCGCTCATGAAGGGTCCACCGGAGTCGCCGGCCTCGGCGCAGACCTTAGCCCTCGTGAGCCCTTGGACGACCTCGCCGTCTCCGTAGTTCACGGTCTCGCCGATGGCCTCCACCGGGCCGCAGTGGCCTCCGGTGGTAGACCCGAACCGGCATACCTCCTCGCCCACCGCGACCGGTGCGTGCCCGGTCACGGGGAGGAGGTAACCGTCGCCGGTGTCGACGTCGTGAGTCTGCTCCCAGGACGGTGACGTCACCTCGACCAGGCCAAAGTCATGACCGGGGAACGACGTTGCGAAGACCGGGCCGATGACGCTGCCGTCCGGCCCGGACCAGGTGCCACCCAGCTTGGTGCAGTGCCCGGCGGTGATGACGTAGCGGGTGCGGCCCTTGACGGCGTTGAAACCGACCGAGCAGCGGCCACCCGAGCTGGTGGTGATCGTGTCACCCCCGCGCAGGCCGGCCAGCGGTACCGGGCGGGCGGTGACGTGGTCGATGCGCACTTTGTCCTGACCCGCCGCGAAGGCCCTCGCGGCCGCGTCGTCGGTGGCCGATATCACGACGGAGCCGCTGGCCGGGTCGACGTACCAGCCGGTCACCGAGTTCGGGACGCGGCCCGACCGGGAGTCCAGCACCGCCATCACCCCCCGCAGCGCCAGCAGGTCCCGGGCGGCCAGCCGCGGCGCGGCGCCGACCGACTCTGGGCCGACCGACTCCGGGGATGCCGACGCGGCCGACGCGGATAGCGCGACACCCGCGCTGAGCAGCAAACCCACGGCGGCGGCCAGCGAGTACGGACGGCTTCGGACGAGCACTGATCGGGTCCTCTCGTTCAGTAGGTGACCCCACATAGCTCCCCGGCGGTTGCTCCACGCTACGGACCAGTCACGCAGTGGTGAAGACGCCATTCGGTGGACCCGGCAGCCCATACGGTGGGTATCCGTTTCACTACTCGTAGTGGACGGGCGATCCGGGTACCGTCCGCGCTAGCGAAGCGCGGGCTTGACGGCCCGGTGCAGCGCGACGATGCCGCCGGTGAGGTCGCGCCACTCGACGCCGGTCCAGCCCGCGGCGGCCACCCGCCGCGCCAGCGCCCGCTGGTCGGGCCAGGCCCGGATGGACTCGGCGAGGTAGACGTAGGCCTCCGGGTTACTGCTCACCGCTCGGGCGAGCGCCGGCAGCGCGCGCATCAGGTATTCCAGGTACCCGGTGCGGAACACCGGCCAGATGGGGGTGGAGAACTCGCAGACCACCAGCCGGCCACCGGGCCGGGTGACCCGGGCCAGCTCGGCCAGCGCGGCGTCGGGGTCGGCCACATTGCGCAACCCGAAAGAGATCGTGACCGCGTCGAATACCCCATCGGCGAACGGCAACGCCAGCGCGTCGGCTCCGACCAGCGGGACCGCGCGGTGCCGGCCCGCGCGCAACATCCCCAGCGAGAAGTCCGCCGCCACGCACCACGCGCCGGCCCGGGCCAGCTCGACGGTGGAGACCGCGGTGCCCGCAGCGAGGTCGAGCACCCGCTGCCCCGCCCCGGCAGCCACGGCGGCCCGGGTGCACCGCCGCCACCACCAGTCCTGGCCGAACGACAGCACCGTGTTGGTCAGGTCATAACGCCGGGCCACCCCGTCGAACATCGCGGCGACATCTCGGGGGTCCTTGTCTAACCCGGCTCTCGGCAAGCGCTGATGTCCCCTCTGCGGCCTGATCGGCGCGTCAGGCGCTCAACCGGCGGGCATGGTGGGCCAGGGAGCGAGACGTCGAGTCAGCCCGGGCATCCAGCGCCTCGATCAGCCCAGCGAGCTGGGTCCGGGCCCGAGTCGACCGCAGCGACGCCACGCCACCGAGAGCGCGCTGCACCAACGCGACACTGTCAGACTCACGGACCCGAGTATGGATCGTCGCCAAGAGAATCTCGGCCGACACACCGTCCCGCCGCGAGGTGCCCTCGGCCGCCCACTTGCGCACCGACGAGGCGGCGAAGGCCTCCGCCTGGTCCCACTGCCCGAGCCGCCGGTACACGAGCGATGTCGCGGAGTCCATGACCGCGTCGTCGAACGCGGTAGCCTGTTGCCACTCACGCGCCTTACTGATCGCCCGCACCGCGGCGTCCCGGTCACCCATGGCGGCCCACGCTATCGCTGAGTTGCCGTGCAGCCTCGCCAGCGCCTTCTGTCCGCGAGCGTCGTCATCCCGGATTAAACCCAGCTTGACCCGGCCAAGCTGATAAAATTCCAGCCCGTCCTGGTACGCTCCGGCATCGGTCATCTGGATGCCGGCGTGTTGAAACGCTAATACCAGCTGGTAGTCGTCGCCTGACTTCGCGGCCAGCTCCATCGCGGTGGCGAAGTGCGCCCGGGCGTGATCGGGCAAACCCGAGTCGACGCAGCACCACCCCGCCATGGTGTGCAGCTCGGCCAGCGCCGAGCCCAGCTCCG
>JBOHFY010000376.1:0-1862 GCA_050699895.1 Pseudonocardiaceae bacterium | reverse complement strand
GGGCTACACCGGCGCGGTGGTGGCAATCAAGCCCAGCACCGGGGAGATTCTCGCGATGGTCTCCACTCCGTCCTATGACCCCAACCAGCTCTCCGCGCACGACAGCGCGGAGCAGGAGGCCTCCTGGGACGCGGACACCTCCGCCAAGCGTGGCTCCCCGCTGACCAACCGCGCGGTCGCCTCCACCTACCCGCCGGGGTCGACTTTCAAGCTGGTGGTCAGCGCCGCCGCGTTCGAGAACGGGAAGGCCACCCCGGACACCCCGCTCACGGCGGCCTCGGCGTTGCAGCTGCAGGGCACCACGACGCTGCTGCACAACTTCGACGACGAGCGCTGCGGCAGCGGTGACACCGCAACGCTCACCCAGGCGCTGGTGCGGTCCTGCAACGCCTCCTTCGCTCAGCTGGCCGCCATCGTCGGCGAGAAAGACCTGCGCAAGCAGGCGCAACTGTTTGGCATCGGGCAGCAGGATCTCACCATCCCGATCCCGGTGGCGCCATCCTCCCTGGGCGCCATTCCCGATGTCGCCGCGTTGCAGCAGTCCGGCATCGGGCAGCGCGATGTGGCGCTCACCCCGTTACAGAACGCGATGATCGTCGCGACGATCGCCAACGGTGGGATGCGGATGAGACCCCAGCTGGTTCGTCACATCCTGGCCCCGGACCTGTCCGTGCTGGACAGCTTCGTACCGGAGGGAGCCGACACGGCGATGTCCCGCACCACCGCCGACCAGATCCGGACCATGATGGTCGCCGCCGAGAACAGCTACCGCAACGACGGTAAAATCAACGGCGTCAGTATCGCCGCGAAGACCGGCACCGCCGAGCACGGTGCCGACCCCAAGAACACTCCGCCGCACGGCTGGTATGTGGCTTTCGCGCCCGCCGACAATCCGCAGGTGGCGATCGCGGTGCTGGTAGAGAACGGCGGAGACCGCAATCTTGAGGCAACCGGAGGGTCGCTGGCCGCTCCGATTGGTCGAGCCGTGATCGCCGCCGCTCTGCAAGGAGCCCGCTGATGGTGCCGCCAGTGGTGCCGCTGATCGGAACTGTATGGGGTTGAGCGGCGGGCAGCTGCTGGCGCGGCGGTACCGGCTGGGCCGGCGCATCGCCGTCGGCGGGATGGGCGAGGTGTGGCAGGCCGCTGACACTCGGTTGGACCGTCAGGTCGCCATCAAGGTGCTCAAGCCGGAGCTATCCGGCGACGCGGAGTGCCGGCGCCGTTTTCACACCGAGGCTCGGGTGACCGCGTCGCTGAATCATCCCGGCATCGCCGCGGTGCACGATTACGGCGAAGCGGCGAACGATCCAGACAGTAGCTATCCATGGGCCTACTTGGTGATGGAGCTGGTTGCCGGGGACCCGCTGGCCACGATCCTGATGCGGCAGCGGCGGCTGGCCGCCGAGCGCACGCTGGACATCCTGGGGCAGGCCGGCGATGCGCTGCAGGCGGCCCACGAGCGCGGTCTGGTGCACCGTGACATCAAGCCCGGAAACATTCTGATCACCCCCGATGGACGAGTGAAACTTACTGACTTCGGCATCGCCAGGGCCGTCGACGCCGCTCCGGTGACCCGGAACGAGATGGTGATGGGCACCGCGCACTACATCGCTCCGGAGCAGGCCGCTGGGGGCGAGGCCGGTCCAGCCAGCGACGTCTACTCCCTTGGCGTGGTGGGTTATGAGTGCCTGGCCGGGCAGCGCCCCTTCGTGGCTGACAGCGTCATCACCGTCGTGATGATGCACATCCACGACCGGCCGCCCCCGCTGCCCCGGGAGGTGCCTCCGGCGGTTCGCGCGCTGATCGAGACAGCCCTGGTCAAGGACCCGCGGCAGCGCTATGGCACGGGCGGTGAGTTCGCC
>JBOHFY010000375.1:0-7268 GCA_050699895.1 Pseudonocardiaceae bacterium | reverse complement strand
ACAGACTCCGTTTACTCGATCCGAGCACTCACGACCTCTGCGCCTTACGCCCAGGTCGTGGTTGAGGCCAAGTCGTCGTTGACGCCAGCGGCGGCTCAACAGGTTCTCTTGCCGCAGGTCCGGCTCCTGCGCCGGCTCTACAGCCAGGCCACGGTTCTTGTCGTCGCACCCTGGCTCAGTCCGAGGACGAGGGACGTATCGGAATGCACAGCCCCGTCACCTTCGAGACCCTCCACGCCGGGCCAGATCAAGATCATTGACCCCACGCCGGGGTGTCCGTGCTACGGGGGGAGCCTCACGCCCCCGTCGGTCTACCAGCTGCGTGTGGGGTTGCGGGGGGCAACCCGACTCGCCCTCTTCGGGCTTCTTCGGCTGTGACCGTACGGTGCTTGGCGTCTCACCGGCATGATCATCTCGTTCCGCTTAGTGAGAGCGTTCCTATCCGTGCCCGTAGTACGGGACTCAGCGAAGGAGACCGATCAACGATGTGTATCCACAGAGTGGCCGGCATGCTCGCCGCAGCGGCTGTCGCCGGGGGGCTACTCGCCGGTTGTGGCAGCAAGACCAGTCCCGCTACCCCACCACCGGCCGCGAGCGGTGCACCGGCCACCAGCCAGCAGCCGCGCAACCAAGCCGACGTCGTATTCCTCCAGAACATGATCCTCCACCACGCCCGGGCCATCACGATGTCCCAGATGGCCCGCAACCAGGCGACCTCATCGCAGGTGAAGGATCTCGCCGCCCGGATCGAGGTGGAGCAGAGCCCGCAGATCCAGCAGATGAGCGCCCTGCTCACGGAGTGGGGAGTTCCGGCGCCGGCCACCACCGGCGGTACGGGCCGCAGTCAGATGCCCGGGATCGTGAGCGGCACCGGGTTCGACCGGATGTTCCTCCAGACGATGACCGTCCACCACCAAGGGGCGGTGGACATGTCCCAAACCGAGCTGGCCCAGGGCAGCAACCCTGCCACCCGCAATCTCACCCAACAGATCATCAGCGCGCAGCAAGCCGAGATCAGCGAAATGCAGGCCCTGCTCCAGGTGATCTGACCGGCACGGCCAAGCGGGTGGGCCGCGGCAGCACCACCGTCGCGGCCCACCCGCCAACGACCGATGATCGCCACTGCTCAGCTCCTCAACGCCGGATCCGACACCGCCCGGTCCCTCCACCAGATGCGATCGTTCACCCGTGATCGCTGTCTGGAACCACGTGCCACAGGGCATAGGTTCCCAGACAGCGATCACGGACGGATCTGGCAATGCACTGCGCTGGCACCAGTACATCTGCCACCGCAGCACTCCAGCAGGCTGACGCCGAGACCAGACCATCACGCGCCGCGGCCGATGTGTCCGCGCACGGATCGAGCAACTCGCTTCGTTACTTGTCGTCGTCGCTGAACTTATCCTTCAGGTCATCAACAGCACCAGCAGCCTTGTCTCGTAGGTCGTGTCCGGCTTCCTTGACCTCCCCGGACAATTGATCACGCTTCCCAGCGTTCTCAAGGCTCTCGTTGCCCGTCAGCTGACCGATCTTCTCTTTCGCCTCACCGATAAGCTGCTCGGCCTTATTCTTGGCCTTGTCAAGAATACCCATCTGAGTGTCCTCCCTGTGATCACAGACCAGTTGAAGTGTTCCCGCTAATCAAGGTGTTCCCCCAACAGTCGCCGACATAGGTCGGCGCCGCCAGCCATCGTATCGGATGTTCGGATAGGTAACGGCACCAGGTCAGCTCTCGCGGTCGGTCAGCTGAGTAGGGTGGTAAGCAGCCAGGAATCCCGTGACGTGAACCCTGGCGTCGATCACCGCACGAATCCCGGATGTAAAAATTTCTCCGGCGAGTGGCTGGCTCCACCGGTTGATGGCACCCGCCAGCCTCGCTCAAGGCCGCGCGGGCCAAGGGCTCCGAGAGGCCCGCCTACGCCCCCGACGCGATGCCCGCAGCACCGCCCGACGCTGCCCTGCGGTCATGCCTCCGACGACGCCGTACTGTTCGATGGCCGGGAATCCCAATGCCTCAGCCAGGCACACCCTCACCACAGGGCAGCTCGCGCACACAGCTAACGCCCGCCGTTCCCAGGCATGCAGCGGCCTGCCCGCAGAGCTGTCAGCCGGTCCGAAGAACACCTCAGGGTCCACCCCCCAACACGCTGGCTGTTGCCCCGTGACCTGCTGATGAGGAGTGCGGTGATCAAGACCGATCATCGTTCACCTCCGCCTGCCTCGGCGCGAACAATGCCCGGCCCCGCGATCGAAGTCCAGCTCCACCCGGGGTGCCCGGTCTCCCCATCGGTCAGGCCGGGTTGGTAGAGATACTGACCACCGGCACTCGCCCGGCGGACGACCTGAACCACGCGAGGCAATCGGATAGTCGTGACGCTCGTCGGAAACTCCACCAGACTGCTGGCTGTGAGCGTCACCTGAGGTGTACGCCGGTAAGTGCAGCTGAGCCGCTCGCAGACGTCGGCTGTGATGTCGTGACAGGCCACAACAAGCCTCCCGATAGGTGAACTGAACGATAACCGGAAAGAGATCAAAAAATCTCGCCAGACTAGTGTCGCCATCAAACCCACCATCTCTCATGTGGGGGAATGGAAGATTCCCAGCGACCGTTACCACGGGCCGCTCGACAAATTTTCCAGCGTAGCCTGGACCCTCGTCGCTCTCACCTTCTCTAGCTACGAGAACCTCAAGGAAAGGCCCCCACGTTCCTCCGGGCAGAGTGGTTCTCTTGTCTTGCGACCTGAAGCTCGCGCAATTGCCTATAGAGAGAGTTTTGCGCTGCTGCTTGCCGTCTCGCTCGCGCCGCGAGCTTCCGCTCACTGAGCCTGTACCCTGTGAGCACGCCAACGACAAAGACCACCAAGACAGATGCCCCCAGAACGATCAATCCAACAGTCATTTCCTACTCCTCCTTAGTGATCTCCAGCACGGCGGATGATCGGCCTGGCCAGCACTCGAACCATCTCCAACTCCCCTCTACAGCCCCAGGCAACGCCCGGAGCGGGCGCCGAACCCATCCTTCACAGCCCGGTGGTCTCCTGGGGAACCACGACCGCTGTAGCACTCAGTTACCCCACCTCAACCCGCAGTAAACACCGGTTCTCTACCGACAGTGACTCATTCATGGCGGACGCCCCTCATCAACTCGTGCGGCGCAGGTGGCCCCGTGCCTCCAAGGTTCCCGCCGGGGAGCTGACCGGTCCTGTCGAACACTCCAAACCCACGCACTGCTGTCGACGAGGGCCCTGGGCCCACCACAGCGCCTGTGTCTCAGTGGGTGGAGTGACCTCGCCAGCGGGTCGGGTCGGGGTCGGGTCCAGGGGCTTGACACCTCGTTGTTCGCGACCGCACAGCACCGATTCCTCGTGTCGACCCGGATTAAGTGAGCGCGCAGCCGGGTACCTCGTACTTGAGGCAGGCACCACACTGAAAGGAGGCAAGCATGGGAGCCGAGGACAACGACGACACCGCCCACCTGGGCGAGCTAGCCGACAGGCTCTCAACTGGCCAGCTACGTCAGTTCGCTCCCGAGCAACAGATCCCCAGCCGTTCCACCATGAGCCGTGAGGACCTCGGCGCTACCGTCAGCCTTCGCTAAAGCCGCTAACCCGTTAGCTTCCCGTGAAGTATACCAAGGAGAGAGTAGTCACTGTGAGCAATCCGCAGCCTGTCACCGTGAGCGACGTCGACACCCTCCGTGCCATCGCTGAGCGGCACGCGAACTACCCTGATGTCACCGTGCACCTGTACGCCGCAGCTGATTACCTCGCCGTGCTCCAACGAGGACCACAGCGGGAGTCTGGGGGACGCGAGAGCATTGAGATGCGCCCCGTCGTGGGTGGTGTCTGCCCGATGAAGTGGGCTGTCCCCGTGAAATCCGTGGTTACTGGCCCTGACGTGAAAGAGGAGACCTGCGGGCGGCCCGCCAGTGAGCCGGTGGAGTACGACGGTCTTCTGTATGTGGTGTGCCCGGAGTGCAAGGACGAGCTGGTCAACATGGGCGGCAGGGAACTCGGGGAGACGGCCTGAGCGACGACCGCGCGCCGCGAGTGCGGCCAACACGTAGGAGAATCCCGCTCGCAGGCCCGGGACATGCACGGTCGTTCCTTAGGTGAGCTGACCGTGGACGCCTGGTGGTGCACTCGCCCTATGACACCAAGGTCTCGAAGTTTGTCGTCGCGGTCAGCAGCATGCTCTTCAGCGTGAGTGTGTGCGTTCCTCGGGACAGGGTCAGCAGCGCCGGATCGACGACGTAGGCGACCGATCCCAGGGTGTTCGCCGTGATGACCCCGACCTCGTGGTTGTCGATGTCGAGCGTGACGGGATGATGGGGCAGGAAACCCGCCGCCTGCATGTACGCCGAGCCACCGGGACCGATGTGGGTACTGGTGAGCGCAATGCCGTGCCGCAACCGCGTCAACGCCTCGAGCGCCTGACGTTGCGGGGAATCTCGCCCGTTCTGGGCCCGAACCGCCGTGACGAGATCCGGGACGAACCTGCTCGCGTCGATCGTGCCCCAGCCGCTGGCCACATCGAATCCGGTGGTAGCCGTGAAACCGGGGACGAGCGCTCCTCCTGAGGTCACCGAGTTGTTCCCGGTAACGACGTCGATTATTCCAGCTTGCGCTCCGCGCTGGCCTAAAACGTTGTAGAGCACGTTGTTGATGAGACCGACGCTGCCCTGGTTCACCTGTGCGGCCAGGGCAAGCACGCCGGCAAACAGTGGCGCCGCCTCGGACGTCCCATGCTGGGCGTCCATGGTGATATCGGGGACCGAGCGCATAGTGCCGTGGGTGATGGAGCTGACCCGGTCCTGGTAGGCCGGTCGCGGGTACACCGAGGAGTAGCCGGCGCCCTCGGCGAACGTGCCGTGATGCCACAGCGGGTCGGGGCCCAGCCGCCGCCCCAGGGTGTCGATGTGGGGGACGCTGCCGCCGACTGCGGTGACCCAGGGAGAGTCATCCCAGGTCGCGGTGTCCGGCGTCGTGGTGGTGTTCCCGCACTGCGAGCTGGCCGTCGCGAGGTTCTGGACCACGCCACAGTCACCGGTCGACACCACCACCGGGATGCCCGCGGCCGCTGCGGACAGCAGGCCCGGATCTTGCGCGGTGATCTCCGCCGTGCCGTAGCTGTAGGTGCTCTCCCCCGTTCCGTCGCTGATCGAGATGGCGTCGGCCAGATGGTTCTCGCCGATGTACTCCAGCGCCCGCATCATTTCCGGGGGCGCGACCTGGCTCGCGGCGTCATCAGTAATCTCACTGTCCGCCGGAGTCGCGGTGATTAGTATCTTCGCGTATGGCGCGATCAGATGGGCCGCCATCACGTCAAGCTCGAGTTCGCCCTTCCACCCGTCACACGAACCGTAGCTGCCCAGCACGGCCATTTCCGGCGGGCACTGCGCGGGCAAATGACCAGCACCCGAGGGATAGATGGTCTGGATGTCCGGATCGGGTAACCCGTATTTCTGGTCGAACGTCTTGATGACATCGTTGACCTGCGGGTCGTCCCAGCCCTCGATCAGCGCGATGGTCGTGCCCGTTCCATCGATGCCCTTCTTCCACAACTCCCCGATATTATAGTCGAGAATATCTTGTGGCCCCGGGGTCGAGTCGGCGAACCGGGCGTAGTCCTTGGTCATGGTGTCCAGGACGGCGGTGAGCGTCCTGATGTGCTCCTGGTTGGGCCGCAGTGGCGGGGAGTTGTCCGGACCGGCGTGGCCGCCCGGTGTGCCGGGCATACCGCACGACACGACGAGCATTGCCGCGACTAAGGGGAGGACTACACGCGCGGGTT
Organism: Pseudonocardiaceae bacterium; assembly: GCA_050699895.1. Classification (GTDB taxonomy): domain Bacteria; phylum Actinomycetota; class Actinomycetes; order Mycobacteriales; family Pseudonocardiaceae. The sequence goes on along the minus strand of JBOHFY010000375.1, from coordinate 1,475 downwards.
TTCCCGTCATATTCCTATTCTCGGCTTTGGTTGTGGCCCATCGTCACCAGGATGACGGAACCGTTGGGCTAGTTCCGGGTGATCCTCCCACCACAGCCGGGGCCGGGTGGCGGCCGGGGCGGCCTCCGCTGAAGTGTCGCGGGTGTCAAGCTCGGCGTCGATAACGGCGGCGTCGCGCTGGTCTTCCCGCATCATCCGGGTCACTACCGCGGCGAGGAAGGGCAAACCGGCCAGATCACCACCGATCCACACCACTCCAGCGCCGATGATCTGATCCAGTCGTGGTTCCGGTCCCCACCCCCGGTGCAGCGCCTGGTAGTAGTGCGGGGCGATCAGCGGGCCCAGCCACAGGGTCAATCCCAACACCCCGTCGAAGACCACTTCCGCGACGCTGATCGCCATGGTCAGCAGGTACGGATCCGCCCGTGGGGTGGGGTCGATGCGAAACCGGGTCCAGAAGTAGAGGAACCCGGCGGCGACCAGGCCGACGTCGACCGCCGCGCGCAGCGCCGTTGATCGCAGGCTGGCCTCATACAGCGGCGTGAGGTAAAGGACGAACAGTGGAGCGATCAGCGCGGCGGTCACCACCACGGGGAAGGTCAGGGCGCGCGCGGCCGTACTGTGCAGGACCCGGCTGGCCGCTCGGGCGGCCGGGTCGGGGAGCACGTCACGCAGCAGGGTCAGCGGCGCGCCCAGGGCCAGGAACATCGGCGTGATCATGAGTAGCGTGATGTTCTGCACCGCGCGGTCCCAGAACAGAGTTCCGGCGTACACCCCGACGACGCTCACCGTGACCAGCAGGATCGACCCCAAACTCGCCAGAAACCACCACGACCGGCTCGCCGGCCACGCCACGGCGCCTCGGCGCAACCGGCGCACCCCGAGCCCGTAAGCCACCCCCAACGTGGCCACCGCCACCAGCGCCACCGGGTTGGGCGTCCACGCGGTCAGCAACCGCTCCCACGTCAACGGCGGCGGAGCCATACCCATGCCCACCCCATCAGGGTGCACCTTACCCGGCGATCGGCGCAGGTCTTATTTGACGCAGGGGATCCCGCCGCCGGAGACGCTGTTGGGGTCTGTGGGCCCGGCATCGTTCTGGTTGGGGCCGGGGGCTGGCGGCGTGGGGGTGGTGGGCGCTGAGGCGAGAGCGGCGGGCATGGTGTAGTCAGCGCCCAGGACCACCCGGAGGTGCCCGGCCGGCACCGTCGTGTCCAGCTCCGTCGGCGGCCCGCCGAGCGTGCCGGCCAGGGTCTTGGCCGCCCCCGCGGAGCCGGGATCCGGGTAGTAGATCATCGTGGTATTCAGGTGGCGGCGGCCGTTACTGGTGGCACCCGGGGTGAAGCCGGTGGTGCTCAGGGCGTGTTCCAGCTCGGCGGCCAGCCCGTTGCGGTTGGTGGCGTTGACCACGTCCACGGTGCCCGACGCCGCACTCGCGGCCTCGGGGGCGGGTGCGTCAGACGGGGGCGTGGAGG
>JBOHFY010000374.1:0-10956 GCA_050699895.1 Pseudonocardiaceae bacterium | reverse complement strand
TATGGATACTCTCCGGTGCTGGCTGACCTTGCGGACAGGTCGTCAGCTCGCCAGCGCCTACCGCCTGGGCGGCGTGCAGCTCGCCGTGGAATCAAACGTGGTGCGAACTCAGGTCGAACGGTGCCTTCAAAGCCACCCAAAGGTGTGAGGCCTGCAACTATCGTTGCTGGTAGAGGCCTGATTAGGCATGGTCCAGCCCCCCGTAATGAGCAGGTCCGGGGTTCGATTCCCCGAGGCGGCTCCACCTCTCACCTGGGAAAACAGTCACAGGCTGGAAGCTGGCCAACCTCGCGTGGAATCAACCGTGGTGCGAGCGGCTCTACAGTGCGTCCATGTCAGCACCCGTGGTTCACCGCTCCCGTGCCGCTCCCCGATCAGCGCCCGGATCGCCGCGAGCCTGTCTGCTGGGCGCGTTGGTAGGACATCCCGGTCATTCCCCCGATGTCGCGGTAGGAGAACCCCGCCTGACGTAGCCGGTGCACCGCCCGGCGGCACTGAGTGATGGCGCCGGGGACGGCGGGGACCCACCACCCGCTCTCGTCCCACTCAGCGCGGACGGTCTAGCTCATTGTCCCTCCTCGATCCAACGGTCCCCGAACTCCGGCGCCAGCGCGGCCTGGATGTTTCTCAGCGCGCCAGGAGCCTGGGCCTTGACGACCGCCTGAGGCGTCACCGATGTGGCCTGCCAGCGGTGGGTCGGGCCCTGCGGGCGGGATCTCCCTCCTCGTCCGGGCCGACCGTAATGATCTTGCACGTGATCGGTGCGCCGGAGCGTTCGATCCGAGCGTCAGCGGTGAGCAGCACGGTTGCGTGCCGCTCGGCGGCGGCGACGTAGAGTGCGTGGGCATAGCGCAGCGATCCGGACACGAGCGTCCATGCGCGGTGCACGTCGATCCATGGTGTCGCTTCGATCAGGATCTCCAACGACGCCGCGTCGTGCAGCGCTTGCGTGAGGCCGGAGGGCTGGAAGGGATGGTTGGGCCTGTTCGCGGCCGCGCTCAGCCCGGACATGACCTCAATGGCGAAGTGTCCTGGCGCGGAGAGAGGCTCGGCGGCCGGCTGGGCGGCCAACGCGTCGCGGGCCGCGATTCCCCGTGGCCCTGGGTCGGCAATAGCGTCGATGATGAGCGATGCGTCGACAATCACGGTGCCGGCCGGTCGACCAGCCGGTCGGCACGCTCGGAGTGTACGTCCGCGATGGCGTCGAGCACCGCTCGCCGCTCCTCGGCCGGCACCTCGGGCCGACCATCCAAGCGTTCTGCCGCCCTGGCGAGCGCTCCCTGCCGGCGCAGGTAGGCCGCCTGCGCGTGAACCGCGTCGCGCAGATAGTTCTGCAGCGACGTGCCCCGCTCGGCTGCCGCCGACCGGATCTGATCGAGGTCGTCGTCGGGCACGTCACGGATAAGAACGTTGGGCACACAGTGATGCTATCAAATATGATAGCAATGATGCAAGCGCTCCGTCGGTCCGGGGTTCTATTCCCCGAGGCGGCCGAGGGGACAGCGGCGGGTCGATGCCGGCCGCCGCTCGACGATCCCCTACGGTCTGACCCACACCGGAACCGAAGTGGTGAATGATGGGATTGGGCCCGAACCAGCACCAGGGGTTGTTCGGCGCCACCCGTCACCCCAAGATCGACGTCCAGGTCAAGTCCTGGTCCCGGCCGGTCCGCCGAGACGGGTACTGGAAGTACCGGATGCGCAGCAGGCACTTCAATGAGCTGGCCGGGGCGGACTTCGCGCTGCCCCGCTTCCTGGTGCTGGTCATCGTGCCTGAGGACTGTGCCGACTATGCGACAACTCGCCACGACGGGGCGGAGCTCAAACACGCCGCATACTGGCTGTCGCTGCGGGATCGCCGGCCCGTGAACGGGGCGCCGGAGGCGAAGGTTCCCGTGGACGTCCCGGTCGCCAACCTGCTGACCGTGGACACCTTGCGCACGCTGATGGCGCCGAGCGCCTCGGCACGGGTGGGGGCGTGATGCTGACGGGGATACCAGCCGAGGCAACGGCCGGGATCGACCCCGCCGGAATCGTCGCCTACCTGCGGGAATCCGGCTGGCGGGAGACCGGTGGCTACGGCCGAGCGGCGATCTGGACGCGGCTCGTGGACGGCGCCGAGGCCGAGGTGCTCGTGCCGGTCAGCGCACAGCTACGTGACTACCCGGCCCGGCTGGCGGAGCTGGTCGGCACGCTCGCGACCATCGAGCGGCGGCCGGTGTCTGAGATCCTGCAAGATCTGCGCTCGCCCTGGCTCGACGTGCAGTACATCCGGATGCTGCCGGACGGCCCGAGCGGGTCGACGCCGCTGCACGAGGGCTACCTCGCGGTCAAAGGGGTGCACGACCTGTTCCTGGCCGCCGCCACGTCTGCGGTGTCAGCGGAGCGGCCCACGGTGCTGCCCAGCCAGAAACCGCCGCAGGCGCGCGGTTTCGTCGATCAGGTGCGTCTCGGGCAAACCAGCAGGGGCAGCTACGTGCTCCGGGTGGAGACCCCGTTGCCGCGTGAGTTCGTCGAGCAGCCGGTTTCCTCCCGCGAGGTGTTGCTGCACCTCTATCAGGCGACGAGCGCTGCGCACGACGCCGCCACTCGCAGCAGCCGGGGCGGCGACTCGACGCCGTTCGTCGAGCGGGTGGGCGAGGGAGTATCGGCGAACCTGTGCGACGCGTTGGTGGATATCGGCGGTCAGCGCCAGAGTTCTTTCGATATCCGGTTCGCCTGGGCTCCGGCGTCGCCCGTGCGGCTCGATACCCCGGTGGTGCGATTCGATCGGCCGGTGATCGCGGCACTCAAGGCCGGGGCCAAGTTCCTGCGCAAGCTCCCCGTCACCGAGACGGCGACTGTCACCGGGCGGGTGGTGGACCTGCACCGCTCCCCGATGGACCGGTTGGGCCGGGTGCAGGTCGAGGGTGCGGTGGAGGCAACAGACCAGCGCCGCGATGGCCGGGTGACCATGCGGCTGGCACCCCAGCACTACGACCTCGCGGTCTCCGCGCACGGCGCCGGGCGCCCGCTGCGGGTGGTCGGTGAGCTACGGCACACCGGGCGCCAGTTCGAGATCAGCACAGTGTCCAGCGTCGAGATCGTTCCACCGCCGCCCGGTTGACGCACTACTCAGGAGAAGAACCCGCACCCGGTGCTTGCCAGCGTATCGACGAGCAACGTCCGATCCAGGTACTGATTGCCGCGCTCGCAGGACGTCTCGGCGGCGAACAAGCAGGCATGGCAGGCCGCGCCGTACAGCCGCCCGTGCACGACGGGATCGTGCTCGGCGCACAGCGGGTCTGAGCTGCACAATCGGGCGGCCTCCAGCGCGCGGGTGATGAGCCTGCCGAGCCGGTCGCTGCGGCCGAGCGAGACGAGCCCCCCGAGGGTGCCCTCACTGTCCGGAGCCGCCGTGTACAGCAGCACGCCAGCCATCGGCGCGTCGCCACCCCGGGCATAGATCCGTTCGCCGATCCCGGCGGCGCTGTATCCGGAGTCCAGCGCCAGTTCCCGGATGAGGGTGTGGGCGAGGGTGTGCAGCAGGACATACCGAAGACCAGGCCAGCGGGTGGCGTCCAAGCGCCGCTGCTCGCACCAGGATCGATGCGCGGGGATGAGCACGTCGCACTCCCGCTGGAGGGCCGCGGCACTGTGCTCCCAGCGGGCAACCTCGTTTTCGGTGAAGCGCAGGAAGACGCCTTCGCCGCGCGTCTCGGCACAGGGCACCCACGTCGGCTCGGTGTCCGACAGCGGAGCTCGCCGGTTGTCCTGGGTGTCCTGGGTGTCCCACTCGGGAGCGTCGATGCGGGTGAAACCGTAGAGCGCGGCGACCTCGCGCAGCCGCAGTACCAACACCACCCGGTCCAGCCAGGAGCTGGCGCTGGCGGGAACCGGCTCGTGGTGGATGGTGAAGTCGGGCAAGTTCACTGGATTGTCGCTGGTCAGCGCCTCCCACTCGGGCGCGAGCAGATCGAGCCGGTCGTGCCGCTGGCGGTCCTGCCCCCCGGTTGTGGCGCGCGAGGTGATCGCGCGCCACACGCGGTCAGGTCCGTAGGCCTCCAGTTGCGGCCAGCAGGTCTGGGTCGCCATGAGCTGCTTGGCGGTCGCTTCCGGCACGGCCGCCAGCGGTTCCAGCTGCCGCCAGAACTCGATGACCAGGTGCTCGAGCGGGTTGCGGTCGCGGGGCAGGGTGAACGCCCGCAACTGCAAGGGAAACCAGCTGTTGGTCGAGCCGAGCACCAGCGTACGAGTGGGGCGGTTGCACGGCTCGAAAGTGCCCAGGTGCGGGTGCCGGCCGCGGCACGCGGGCAGGCTGCGGCACGCTGCTTCACCGAAAGCGTCGGACATCGGCCTGCTCTTGTTCATGCCGCATTCGTCGCAGGAGACGAACACGTTCGCGGCCTCTCCGGTGCTGCCCCGTTCGGTCATCTTGAGTGAGTGCCCGGATTCCGGTTCGTGACCGCGGTGGGCATAGTACAGCCAGGGAAAGTCGTCCAGGTGCCCCTCGTCGCACGCCAGCACGAACCGGGCGGGCACCGCGACCGGCTGATTGCCGCCCCGACCCGAGCACGGATGCACGTAGCGGATCATGTCGGGCTGGACCGACTGCTTCAGCAGCGTGAACAAACCGCCCTCAGCTCGACCCAGACGGTTGCCGTGCGAGCACAGCAGCCAACTGGGAAAAGGCCGACCGGCACACCCACCCTCGTCCACTCGGCAAACGGATCCGAGGTCTCAGGGAGATAGGGCGGTAGGCGCAGCGCGTCGACCTGGTGGCCCAGCTCCACTCGCACCGCGGCGAGCAGCCGTTCCTCCAGCACTGTCCTGGACCGCTCCAGGTTCCAGAAGTCCAGGCCCAGCATCACCACCGACAGGTTCGGCAGGTCGGCCATCGCGCCGACGCCGTAGGTGTGCAGCAGTTGGTTCGGCCGCAGCGCGCCGACTCGCAGCGGGTACGACTCTGCCGTCGACGTCATCGCGCCTCCCTCTCCGCACTGGCGCCATCCGGCGGGCTGAACGGCGGTCCATCGGACAGGTAGCCGCCGGCGGGCTGTAGCAGCAGCGGGATGCCGGGCTCGACGTCGCGCAGCGAGGTGGGGCAGGTCATCTGCCGCCAGGGTCCTTCGGTGGGGCGGCGCAGCAACCCGGCGACGTCGTCGGCCCGCGACGGCTGGGCGTAGGCCAGCCGCCGGCCTGGTGTCGAGCGCTGCTGGTCCCAGTTGGCCAACCGCTCCTCCAGCTCGTCCTCGACCCGGCGGGCGGTCTCGCGACCGCTGATCTCCTCGGCGCGCCGCTTGAGATACCGGACCACGTGATCAGCAAGCGGGGAGTTCTTGGTGAACTCCTGGGCCCGGTGATTGCCGTTGTACGCCGGCTTCAACTCGCGGACCAGGGAGACCAGCACACCGGTGAGGCCGCGGTCGACCGCACGCTCCGCGAACGGGGTCACCGACAGCGCCTCGACGTGCCGGTAGACTGTGGCGTGGAAATGTTCGAAGCTCTCGTAGTGCGACAGGTCCCGGGGCCTGGCCCAGTTGTACACGGTGAACACCAGCCCCGGCGCCGCGCGCCCGACGCGGCTGGTGGCTTGGATGTACTCGGCGGTGGACTTGGGTTGGTTGCAGACCACCATGACGCCCAGCCGGGACACGTCGACCCCGACCGCGATCATGTTGGTGGCCAGCAGCACGTCGATCGGCCGGGGGGCATCCCGGCCCGGGCTGCGGGGGAACGGCACCGCGAGCAGGTCGAGCAGCGGCCGGATCTGCTCCGAGGACAGCCGGGAGGTCAGTTCCTTGATCTCGGGGTCGAACCGCTTGGCCAGGCCGCGCTCGTCAGCTCGGGTCAGCCGCGTGCTGACGTCGTCCTCGGCGAGCCGGCGCATCCCGCCGAGATCACGCAAGCTGGTGAAATACCCGACCAGTGTCATGTAGGGATCGGTGACCCGGTTACGGCCGTAGCGTATGTGCAGTTGCTGGGCCGCGCCGAGCACCGAGACGTAGACTCGAATCAAGGTCGACTTGATCCGGGTGCCGTGCGCGCAGATGCCGACGTAGCGCCTACCCGGTGTGGTGTCGGTGTCGCGCTGCCGGGCGAAGAAATTATCGTCCACGCACAGGCCGGGTGGCGGGAACACCTCGGTGGTGCGACTGAACAGTGACCCGATCTGCTGGTTGGCGCGCCGGACGGTGGCCGTCGAGGTGATGACCTTGGGACGCACAGTGCGAGCAGTCACTGGGTCCCGCCAGGTGGCGAGCTTGTCGACGGCCGCCTCGTAGAGCCCGACCAGCGAGCCCAGCGGCCCGGCGATCAGGTGCAGCTCATCCTGGATGATCAAGTCGGGCGGGCGCAGCATCGGCACTCCGACGATGCGGGCGGCCGGTGCGTCGGGGATGGGTGGGTGACGTTCGTGCTCCCACTTCTTGGCCATCAGGTCGTCGGTGACAAAGCCATGCCGTTCACACCGCCGGATGACCCGGCCGAACAGCGCGGTCGTCTCGCCCTGCCAGGGCAGCTGGGCGAACTTGTCCACGGTGCCGATCAGCAGCGAAGGCGGGTGGCGGTAGATCTCCTCGTCGACGACCAGCACCGGCAGGCCCCTCCGTTCCTCGGCGTCCGGGTGGTTGTCCGTGAACAGGACCGTCCCGAAGGGGCACGAGACGTCCGGGCACAGCACCAGCGTCCGCCGGTAGTCCTTGTGCACCACGATGTCCCGGCCAGCGTCGATCGTGCTGCCGCACCAGGGGCAGCTGGACAGCTGATGTGGCGAACCCTGCCCCCTCGCCATGGGACCTCGGGCCCGTCTGCGCTGCTTGAGCCAATTCTCGGCCTCGCCTGTGGTGTTGGGGGTGACCCGCGCCCCGACCCACATCCCGACACGGAAGGGATGATCGCCCCAGGTGGCCGGGTCCGCTCGGCGCAGGTGCTCGGCGGCGCAGATCAGGGTGGTGGCACGCTCGAACTGCTGGATGGTGAGCAATCGCAGGGTGTAGCGCATCATCACCGCGACTCCGGCGGCAGCGTCCAGGTCGCCGTACCGAGGCTGGAGCCGGCGGACGGCGAGGGTGAACGCGGTCAGCCCGAGATACGCCTCGGTCTTGCCGCCGCCGGTGGGGAACCACAACAGGTCGGCGATCGCCCGCGTGCTGTCCTCGGAGCGCTCGGGATGCCGGGGATCGGCCAGTGCCGCCAGGTTCAGCAGCACGAAGGCGAGCTGGAACGGCCGCCACCGCTGACGCCCAGCCGCGTCGAGGGCGGCGGCGGTGTCGGCCAGACCGAGCTGCGGGTCCTCCCGGCGTTTCGCGGCGACCTGGGTGTGCAGGCGTTGCAGGTACATCGCCCGGTTGGCGAAGCCGAACGCCCGCCGCGCGACGTCGTCACCGACGAGCAGGTTGATGCCAGCCTCAATGCGATCGGCGGCGCGGATGGCAGCGGTCAGGTTGTCCCGCGCGGCGGCGGCGTGCTCGGCCAGCTGCTCGCCGGGATCGTCGATGTCCGCGGCCTTGCGGGTGATCCAGGCGCGGTACCCGAGCACCAGCGGCCGCAGTGCAGCGGCCAGCTCGTCGGCTGACTTCTCGGCGAGCTCGGCCAGCCGCTTCATCTCCAGTTCCAGGTCCGCGAGCTCCGGCAGGTCGGGATCGGTGTCCGCGCTCGGCACGTCGGTCGCCGGGATCTCGTAGTCGGGCACCGTGCGGATGTGGATCCGGGTGGCCCGCAGCGGGTTGTGCTCGTCGAGGACGGCATACACCGCGGCGCCGCTGCCGGAGGCGAATTCCGGGTGGAACCGGTAGGCCATCGCCAGCCGCCGCTGCTCGGCGAGCTCCTCGGGGTCCCCGCCGTTCGGGCGGTCCGAGCGCGGCAGGAACACCGCCCGGTCATCGGGACCGGTCGCGGACAGCTGAACCTGGAAGATCCACGATGGTGCGTGCCGGGCGCGGCTGGGCTGGCTCTGGCGGTTCTCCAGGAACACCGACACCAGCCAGTTCCCGTCATGCTTGCGAGCGCGACCGCGCACGACGACGTCGGGCTGCTCAGGATCGGGCACCAGCGGCGGGAGCAGTCCGTCGGCGAGAGGCATTCGGACAGTTCCGCCGTGCTGCACCCGTCGCCACAGCTGCTGGCCGAGCGTTTCTTCCCGCTCGGAGTGGGCTCGCTCGCAACGCGCCCACGCGGCGGTGAGGCGCAGCTCGGATGCCCGGCCGTCGACGTGCGCGGTGAAACCGACCGCCGACGGGTTGAGGCTGGGCACGTTGGGCGCGCTGGGCTCCGGGTCGGTCTCGCCGACATCGCCCGCGTCGGCGGCCGGGAGCCCGTCGTGGGTGTCCGGCTCCAGCACCTCGCCCCTGGGCGCCAGGCGGCCCAAAGGGTAACGGTCGATGGGGTTCTCCTTGCCGGAGAACTCCTCGTCCTCACCCCCGAGCGGACCGTGCAGGTCCGCCAGCACGAGCCGCTGCAGCTCGTCCCGGATCTCCCGCTCCCGGGGCGGATCGAGCACAGGTTGTTGGGTCACGCGGCGTACGGTAGCCGCTTGGTCCGACAATGCCAGCGGGCAGACGGCGGCAACATCGTCTATGGCCGGCTGGTGAGGTTAGGCACCTCGCGGGGCGAGGAGCGCGGCGATGTCGATGCTTAGCTCGAATGGCACTGTCGTGTCGAGCTGACCCGCCGTCGCTGGGCTCTCGACATAGCCGTCACCTGGCGCGCCCAGATGGAACACCGTGATCGACGGGGCCGGCGGATCGAGGTCGACCAGCCAGTAATGCGGGATTCCGGCGTCGGCGTACTCGTATGGCTTGAGGTGCAGGTCGACGTTGCGAGATCCCGGGGACACGATCTCCACCGCGAGCAGCACGTCGGATGCCGCCAGCCGGTTGCCGGTAGCCCCGACCTTGGTGACCAGGAGATCGGGTACCCGCACGATCGGCGGGTGTTCGGCCCGCACCACGACCTCGACGTCCAGAAAGAAGTCCCAACCGTTCGGTAGTTGCTCGTCAAGCTGCCGGGCAAGCCGGTAGGCGGCCTGCTGATGCTGGGGAGCGGGTCGGGGGGACGCCAGCAGGACACCTTCCTGGAGTTCGTACCGGTGGGTGTTGTCCCCCGGTAACGCGACCCACTCCTCCAAGGTCATCAACGACCCGGGGCGACGCAGCGGCATGGCCATGGCAGGTCCTCGACGCTCTCAGTGGGTAACGGCTGGTCGAAGGACAGTATGCCAAGCCGGACGCCCACCGCGCACAGGTCGTCGGGTCACGCAACGTACGGTAGCCGCCCCGGGCGGCGTATCCTGAGGGCACACCATCCATGGATACTGAATGGCAGCACCTTTGAGTAGCACTGTAGAATGACGCCATGTCAAAACGTCTTGGGCTGGCACTTCCTGATGACACCCACGCGCAGATCAAGCAGCGCGCCGACGCCGCCGGTGTCTCGGTGCACTCCTGGATTGTCGCGGCGATCGAACGTGAGAACTTCCGACAGCTCTGTCTGGACGCGAACAACTGGTGGGCACAGCACCCCGAGGATGCCCAGCGACGCGTCGCCGATTACCACCAACGCGAAGAAATCCGGGCAAGCGTGACGCCAGACCGTGGCTCGTCCGCCGCGTAGGGGCCAGGTATGGACGGTGGCCAACAACGCACCGCGTCGGGTGCTGATCTATTCAGGCAACATGTTCAACGAGCTGCCCGACGTTCCCTACGTGATCACCATGGAGGTGGCTGCCGAGCCCGATCCCATGGACGTGGAACTGCCGGACGGGCTACGCGTGGCCTACACGCGTCTCGACAACCTGCCCAAGGCTCTCCTCGGCGAGCTGATCGGGGAGGTGCCTGGCGAACTGATGGAGCGGATCAACACGCGGTTGTTCATGGTGATCACTACCCAGTGAGCCGCACTCGGCTATTGCGGCGCGGGGCGAGAAGCGCGGGGATGTCGATACGGATGCTCGGCGCGCACCACCACCTCCAGGTCAAGAACACTCTCCCAGTCAGCAGGCAACTGCTCGTCCAGCTGTCGCGACAGGCGCTGGGCAGCGAGTTGATGGCGACGGCCGGGTCGGGGGGACACCAGCAGGACACCTTCCTGGAGTTCATACCGGTGGGTGTTGTCCCCCGGTAACGCGACCCACTCCTCCAGGGTCAGCAACGACCCGGGGCGGCGCAGCGACATAGCCATGGCAGATCCTCAGCGCTCTCAGTGGGCAACGGCTGGTCAAGGGTCAGTATGCCAAGCCAGACCGACCTCCCGCGCACTCACACGCCGAAGGGCTCGTCTCCCGTCGCCCCAGGGCCGGGAGGTACGGGCTCCCCCAGCGTACGGTTGGTTGCCCTCGCCAGTTGGCCTTGCGCACCCCCCATCGCGGGCCCACGCGACTGGCGGGCACTGATCCCCGACCCGCGCGCTGTTCCAGGACGGACTCGCCCGGCCCTGGTGGCCGCCCACGCGGTGAACACCCCGAAATTGTCAGGGGTCGGGTAGACAATGGTGACGTGATCGAGACGCGGCTGGACCCGAGGCAGGCCATGGCCACCTGCCTCACCCAGTGGCGTGACCAGATCGGCGAGTGCGATGACGCGGGGTTGCAGGAGCAGGTCCGGGGCATCGAGTCGATCTCCCGGATGCTGCACTCAGTGATGCTGGACGCGGTCGCGGAGCTCGACGCCCGCAATGTCGCCACCACCACTGGGTTCGGGACCACGAAGCGACTACTCGCCGGGATGCTGCACCTGTCCGCCACCGAAGCCCGCACCCGCGTCGCGCACGCCACCCAGCTCACCGCCCGCCGCGCACTGAACGGTGAGGTACTGCCGCCAGTGCTGCCGAACACCGCCGCCGCGCTGGCCGCCGGGGACATCGGCCCAGCGCAGGTCCGGGTGATCACCGAGCCCATTGGTTTTTCTTACACTACTTGGCATGGATGGTGTGGAGCGTCGCAGACAGGGTTTAGCTGGCCGGAGTGGGGGGGCTGGGGGGG
>JBOHFY010000373.1:0-27432 GCA_050699895.1 Pseudonocardiaceae bacterium | reverse complement strand
GGCCCCGGATGAGGCGTTCCTGCTGCACCGGGGGCTGGAGACGGTGAAGCTGCGGGTGCGCCGGCAGAGCGCGACCGCAGCTGTGCTGGCCGAGAAGCTCGCCGGGCATCCCGCGGTGGCGCGGGTGCGCTATCCGGGGCTGCCGTCGCACCCGCAGCACGCCGTCGCCTCCCGGCACTTCCGGGATGGGCTGTTCGGCAGCCTGATCACGGTGGACATCCATGGGGGACGGGCTGGGGGGATGGCCTTCTGCGACGCGCTGCGCACCGTACGGAGCGCCTCCTCGCTGGGTAGCGTGCACTCCAAGGTCAGCCATGCGGCGTCGACCACCCACCGTCAACTTGACGACACCGCTCTCGCGGCGGCCGGGATCGCGCCGGGCCAGGTGCGGCTGTCCGTCGGCGTGGAGGATCCCGAGGAGCTGCTCGCCGATGTGCGCCAGGCCCTCGATGTGACTTGACCGCGACGGGTACCTGCTGGTTTGATTATCCGTTGTGAGCAGTACTGTCGCCTTTGTCCGGTGGTCCCCGGTGGATCTGCGCCGGGTGGCGAGTGCGCTCTGTCCCGCGCGGTGAGCCCCCTGTCCCGCTGACCGCGTTTCCTTGAGGCCCCGCCCTGCCCGGGTGGTGGTCGCCGCGCGGTCGGTTCACCGATTCCGCGGAGGAACCTCCCGTGTACGCCGTGCCCTACCTCACCGTTCCGGCTCCCGACATGGCTCGTCCCGGTGGCCCGACAAGCCTCGCCATGGCCCTGGCCGCGCACCCCGAGCGGTGGCGACCCCTGGTGGGCTACCGCACCGACACCCGCTGGTACCGGCTGCTCGAACGAACCGAACAGCATGAGGTGTGGTTGTTGTCCTGGCTGCCCGGCCAGGGCACCGACCCGCACGACCACGGCCCCGTGTCGGGCGCCTTCGCGATCGCGGCCGGCACACTGACCGAACGGGTGCTCGCCGCCTACCCGGGCCGCCCCGCGGTGGTCACCCGAGAACTATCCGCCGGGCACTGCCGCGCCTTCGGCCCCCACTACACCCACCAGCTGACCAACACCGCCCCTGTTCCCGCCGTCAGCGTGCACGTCTACCCCCAGGGCCGGGGCGGGCGGCGTTGGGTCAATTGGGTGAACTTTAGCGACCTGGTCATGAACGACTAGTTAGGACAAGGGGGGAGTCGACGCCGGGCGTGGAGGTATCTCGATTGTCCCTCTCACTCAGAAGCAACGGTCCGAGCCGGGATGGTTATCGGGCTCGGCACGCGCAAGCAGACGATCATGTCGTCGACGAGTGGGTAACCGAGGAAGGGCATGGGCCGGCGGACTTCCGGTTCGCCGTCCGTCCCTACACCTGGACCCGAGGGCGTACCCGGCCGGTGGCTGACCTCGCCGTCGAGACGCTGGTGTCCACCAGCGATGAGGGTCGAGATGTGAGCGCGATCTGTTCCGTCGAGCATGCCGCGATCGCTGAGTTGTGTGTCGATATCCGCTCGGTCGCCGAGGTTGCGGCCCTGCTCACACTGCCGCTGGGGGTGGCCCGGGTGCTGCTTGCCGATATGATCGACATCGGCTTGGTGCACGTGCACCGTAACCCCATGGGCTGGGGGAGCGTGCCGGACCTCTCGATGATGGAGCGGGTGCTGACCGGGTTGCACCGGATGTAGCGCGATCAGCGCGGGACGTCCACCTCGCGCCGCGGCAGGGTGCTCGCGATCGCGGTGGCGATCTGCTGCAGTGGCCCGCTTCCGCTCGTGGGTGGCAAGGCCACCACGATGTAGACCCCTCGGTCCACCGCGACCCAGGTGCTCGTGCCAGGGTTGACGATCTCGAGAAATTGCACCCCGGAGACGTCCAGCAGCCGCGAGGTCGCGGTGAGCTCGGCGGGCCGGTCGAGCCCGCAGCGCAGCACCACCGGCGGCTCACCCCAACCGGCCGCGCCCGAAGGGGCCGGGGCGGCAAGACGGCGGCGTTCCCAGGCACCCATCTCGCTCCCGTCCACCTTCTCGGGCAGGGCGGCCAGCAGCCGCGCGCAGTCCGAGGAACCGGCCGAAGGAGCGGGGATGGCGGCTAACCCCAGCGGACCCAGAGGCTGGCCGCGCACCATCGCGGCGGCGATGAGCACCCCCACCACCAGCGCCACCGCCAGGGCCAGGGCTATCCCCAGCGGCCAACGCGGGGTGCTGGCCGGCCGCGCGGTGATGGCGGAGGACACGCTCGCCGCGCCGTCAGGACAGGTGCACGACGGGGCAGGTCAGCGTGCGGGTGATGCCCTCCACTGTCTGCACCCGGGCCACCCCGAGCTGGCCCAACTGGTCCACGTCAGCGGCTTCGGCCCGCACGATCACGTCGTAGGGGCCGGTGACGTCCTCCGCGCTCGTGACGCCGGGCAGGCGTGACACCGCCGCGACCACTGCGGCGGCCTTGCCGACCTCGGTTTGGATGAGGATGTAGGCCTGAACCACGGCGTGGCCCTTCGTCTCGTCGGCTCCATCAGGGTAAGAACGAAACCTACCGCCTGGACCGGAGGTGTGCGGCGTGGGCGCTGCCGGTGGTGCCCCACCTGACCCGCCGCCGCCCGGCCCGGGCTCGGTCGCCGAGCTGGGGGAATTCGGGCTCATCGCCCGGATCACCGCGAGCCGGCGGCTACCGGCGGGCACTGTGCTCGGCCCGGGGGACGACGCCGCGGTGCTGGTCGCCGAGGACGGTCGGGTGGTGGTGAGCACCGATCTGCTCGTCGAGGGGGTGCACTTCCGGCTGGACTGGTCCACGCCGCACCAGGTCGGGCGCAAGGCGGTGGCCGCCAATCTCGCCGACGTCGCGGCAATGGGTGCGGTGCCCACCGCGTTGGTCGTCGGGCTGGCTGTGCCTGGGCACACCCCAGTGTCTACTGTGGATGACCTGGCCGCCGGGATGTGGGAGGAGGCCGAGCGGGCCGGTGCCGGCATCGTCGGCGGCGATGTGGTCAGCTGCGGCGCGCTCGTGGTGTCGGTGACCGCGCTGGGCGACTTGCGAGGCCGGGCGCCGGTTACCAGATCCGGTGCCCGACCCGGGGACGTGCTCGGGCTGTGCGGCAGGCTGGGCTGGTCCGCCGCGGGTCTTGCCGCGCTTCGCCGGGGGTTGCGATCTCCGCTGGCGGTGGTGGGTGCCCACCGAGTCCCGGAGCCGCCTTACGGCGCCGGCCCGCGGGCCGCCGAGGCGGGCGCCACGGCGATGATCGATGTCTCGGATGGCTTGCTCGCCGACGCCGGGCACCTCGCCGATGCCTCCCGCGTCGGCATCGACATCGATTCGGCGGCACTGCCGGTGGCCGCCACGTTGGTCGAGGTGGCCGCAGCGTTGGGCGCCGACGCGCGGCACTGGGTGCTCACCGGGGGAGAGGACCACGCGTTGCTTGCGTGTTTTCCCGCTGGTGTCGCGTTGCCAGCCGGGTGGGCGTCGCTCGGCGTGGTGCGGGAAGGGCGTGGCGTGAGTGTTGACGGGGATGAAGTGCTCCCAGCGGGGTGGGAGCACTTCCTGTGAGTGGCGATGCGAGTCATCCCTCGCATCGCCACTCACGAGGCAGCCGCAGGCTGCCAGATAGGCTGCCGCCCATGCCAGCAGCTGTAGCTGAAATCGTGGAAACCGGCTGGGCCGGTGCGTTGGAGCCGGTGGCCCCTCAGGTGGCCGCCGCGGGTGAGTTCCTTCGGGCTGAGGTCGCCGCCGGGCGGCGTTACCTGCCCTCTGGGGCCAACATCCTGCGAGCTTTCACCCAGCCGTTCGACCAGGTACGGGTGCTTATCGTCGGCCAGGATCCTTACCCGACCCCAGGTCACGCGGTGGGGTTGTCATTCTCGGTCGAGCCGGGCGTGCGGCCGGTGCCGCGCAGTCTGGCCAACATCTTTCGGGAGTACAGCGACGACCTCGGGCTGCCCACCCCCTCCAGCGGGGATCTCAGCCCGTGGGCGGCGGCTGGCGTCCTGCTGCTCAACCGGGTGCTCACAGTGGAGCCCGGCCGTCCGGGCTCGCACCGCGGCAAGGGCTGGGAGGAGGTCACGGAGCAGGCCATCCGCGCGCTGGTGGCACGTCCAGCGCAGCCACTGGTCGCGATTCTGTGGGGGCGGGACGCGCGCACGCTGCGTCCGATCCTCGGTGATGTGCCGTGCATCGAGACCGCCCACCCGTCGCCGATGTCAGCCGATCGCGGCTTCTTCGGCTCCCGCCCCTTCACCCGCGCCAACCACATGCTCACCACCCTGGGAACCGACCCCGTCAACTGGGCCCTGCCCTAGCGACCAAGGGACGCAAAGCAAGTTGCGCCGCAGCGGTGTCCTCTATTCCTGGATCGAAAGGATCACAGCATGCGTGCAGAGAATGTGATGCAGGTACTGAACGATCCGCTCGCGCGAGAACTACTTGGGTTCGGCTATCCCTGCCCGGTTGGCATACACCGGCTCCGACGAGTTCCCGCGTGTGGTCCCTGTCGGGTTCCACTGGAACGGTACGCAGCTCATCGTCTGCACAGCAACTAACACACCAAAAGTAGCGGCCCTGACGGCGAATCCGAAGGTGGCGCTGACCATCGACACCGACACACAACCGCCCAACGTGCTGCTCGTACGCGGCACGGCCACCATCGACGTCGTTGAGGGAGTGGCCCCTGAGTACCTGGAAGGCGCAAAGAAGGGGATCAGGGCGCTGCATTGGCCGGAGTTCGAGGCGAACGTGCGGGCAACGTACGAGCAGATGGCGCGGATCACGATCATCCCGGAATGGGCGAAGCTGATGGATTTCAAGACCAGGTTCCCCAGCTTCCTCCACAAGCTCGCCAAAGAGGCCCGGTCAGGCAAGTGAGCCAGTCGCCCGCGCGGAGGAAGTTACTGTAACCGTCTGTCAGCCGCCGCTGAGGATGGCGCCCTGCACGGAACGAGTCAGCGTTCGTGGACGCCGTGGCCGAGTCTCACTGGAGACCATCCGGTGCCGCCTCGGACACGCCAACGCGCAGACAGTGCTTCGGTCCGCAGACCAATATGACGCCACCACTGACACGGAGATCCGCGCCTGGCGGCACCGACGGATCACCAGACGCCCGAACAGTTGGTCTCTCACGGTTTTGGCCGGTCTCGGGGGTCGAAGTAATCTGGAGACCGGCGGCAAACTCCCACGCGAACACCGGTGCCGCTGACATTTCGTGACCTTCCGCCATCACGCTCGTTATCCCTTCCGGGGAGCTGGGCATGTTTCACGTGAGTCACAGGCACGCATGCGATGTTTGGCCCCCGGCCTGGCAGTTGAGACGTGAACGCGCGAAAAAGGGGTGTTCAGTGAGTCGTATCCGCATGCTGATTTTTCCGATAAGTGCCGCGCTTGTGGCTCTTGCGCTCAATACTGCGGGGGCGCAAGCTCAACCGGCGCCGCCTGGGTACCGAAGTGACGAGGTTCTCCGTTCTGTCACGACTGTGACCGATGGGGTAGTCCCGATCCGTCGAGGCTGGTATAATGAGACTGATCAAACTGGTTTTGGTTTAAAATAAGGCCTGCCAGCGTCACAATGTCTGCAACCTGGATGCCATTGCCTACGTACTGAGAAGTCCGGTAGCTGTACCCAAAGGAAATGAGCCAGGATTCAATTATATCGCATACGCGCAGCAAACCCTTAATGGAACGGTGACAAATGAGGTCAAGGTGATTGCCGCAGACAATCCCGGAAATTTTCCAGTGTACTACGGGTCTCCGGGGGGAAATCCTCTGGGGCTCCAGACGGTCTACTGTGAGACCGTTCCGATGGGTGAGCCGGTCCTCGATCTGAAGTGCCCACCTTGGGTTAGCGAGGCCCTCGCGCGCCAAGGAGGCGAGGGTGGCTTAGGGGCGGGCACCCCTATCATGGGTACCTACTCGTATCGCCGAATTTTCCGACATGAATGACCCGTGGAATCTTCAATTTTTGTCATCATTGTGCACATTTCTTGGTGGGTGCCAGGAACGTGGTGTGCTTATCGTCGAACGAATCGAGATGGTCGGCAATAATCTCACCACGGTTCTGCGTGTTCCCACAAGAAGGGGGCAGCGATTCGGACGCGTGGTTGATCTCACGGGGCTTCGATCGCAGTTCCAGCCCGATAACGCCTCAAGTGTTGCTGACGCCTGGTTCCTCACTATCTATCCACCTCACGACTGGGAAGAACGGAACGTAATCGATGGTATCTGCTGGCACGCCCGAAAAAATGCGTGATGATCGGCAATTTGGTTCAGTCGTGACCGCTGCACTCTGGACGAGCACCGGCCGGTCAACGGTGCTGACAGGCATACATGCGTTGAGTGGTATCGTCAACTTGGTAGGGCCTGCGGTGCCCCGTTGATTGCTCGGCGGTGGTCGGCGTGCTGGACGGTGATTTGGTAGCTGAGGAATCTCACCACGCCTGTTCGGACGTGGGTGATCAGCGTTTTCTCCTGGGACAGCTCCAGTTTCGTGACGATGGAGCACTCTGGTCGACGTGGATTCGACGAACGCGGTGGAGAGGGCCTCACCGGCCCGGCGGCGTTCCCCGTAGTGGGGGATCCGGGCGGCGTTCGCGCGCAGGTAGCTGTCGAACTCACCCACCGCCTTGAACAGCTTGGCCTGGGAGACGCTGGGCTCCTCAACATGGGGGTCGACCGCCATGTTCTCGATGACCTGCAGGGCACGAAAGACCTCGGTGTGGCTGGTAGTCTGGATCCTTGATGGTCGGGGGCGGTTGGCGGTCAGCGCGAGGTCGGCCTGGCGCCTTGTCAGGCACCGTTCGTCTCGTCGAGGAAGGCTTGTAGCTGATGGTTGTGGGCCTGGGCCGGTGTCACCGCGAGCGAAGAAGCGACTGTTCCTCGGCGGGGGCCAGACCTGCGGCACGGACCCGGTCGAGACTGCGGCGGCGTTCGTCAACCTTCCGCTTACTCGACTACGCAGCTAGCATCTGAAGCGGCCAGGAATATGGAACTGACGTGCCTGATTGTTTCTCGTGCTGCGTCGTAATACGACGCAGCACGGCAAGAAACTCTGCCTGAATTTGATACACGGGGGCGGTCCTTTGCTTATGGGAACGAGAACGTTGAACAACTACTAGACAGAACGACGAAGACAACCTGCCGCTGCTGTCTGTCGCTTTGGCTACTCGAGTGGTTCGCCGACGTAGTCGATAATGCCAGCGGCTAAGGCAAGCAGGTTGGCCGCATCCCATGCGCCGTCGTTGTTTGGGTCGGCGCTCCGAAGTGCACTAATTTCTTCATCGCCGTCATACCGTATTAGTGGACATGGACGAAATGGTCATCTCTCAAGAATAGGGGAATCGTGGCGTGGATTTGGACCGATGCGGGTACCCGGTCGGATCGCACTGTCGCTGGTGACGCCATTAGCACCCTCACCCACAGAAGGAATCCGTACACGTTTGTGCGGTGCAGTGACGGCCATCTGTGGCTCAACCAGTGCGCGCGGGCCGGTGCCAGGGCACTGCTGCGGAGCTGGTGGAGCATCTGCCCACCGGGCAGGTCCGCGAGGATCTGGATCGGCTGTTGCGGATCGACGCGGAGTTGGGGATGATCCGGCTGGCGTGGCTGACGACGCCAGCCGTGGACGCGACGGCGACCGCGGTGAAGAACCAGGATCGCCAAGCTGACCAACCTGCGCCGGATAGACGCCCACTAGCTGGATCTGTCGATGTGTCCTGCTCGGCCAGCGCATCATCGACAACGAGCAGATGCACCGGCGCCACCGGCGAGCATGAAGTCGACTCAGGCCCCATCGCTACCCATTTCCAGGGCGGTCCAGCGGGCTAGCAAGCCGCGCTGCGCCTCGATCAACTCCCCCAGCTCACCGGGGCTCAGCGGGGCCAACAGCGTCAGGGGCACGTTCCCCTCAGGCGGCGAGACGAACTCGACGATCTCGGTCTTGTGCACAAGGTAGAGCGACAGGTGCGGCGGCTGCGGGCAGGGTTGGCAGGTGTCAGCATCCGGGTCCTTCGGATCGACCCACCAGCGCCGTAAACTCAGCGTGTAGCGCACTGCGGCGGTGTCGACCTGCACCGGAGCGCTACTGCACTGGATACCCGGGCTACACCAGTGCGGATCGCACCAGGACTCACACGCAACATCCGACCGGCCGCGCTCGTTCTCCCGCTGCATTACCATGTCCACTGAGAACTGTCCTCCCACGCTCGATTTCTTGGGGGACTCGCCCGGCCGTGATCAAGGCACGGCCGGGCGGGCCGCCGACCCAGCCAAGAGCCGATGGGAGGTCGACAGAACAGAGTGTGGCGTGGCAAAGCTAGGCGGCACAGGGACGGAACGTCCTAGTCTGGTGACGTTGTGCTAGTCAATGACTCCGAGGATCTCCGCTAACCTGCGCAGCCCTGGCGGTCGAGCTCGACCTGCCCACAAGTCGCGCACAATCGCTACAGCCAGGGTGTGATGCCGTATCCACTGCGGCGCACGACGTTCTACTGTCTGGAGCGCCTTCACCGCTCCCTCGACGTCACCGACATCCGTGCGCGCCCGGGCAATGTCCAGCATGAGCCACGTCCGCCACGATGGCGGTGTGTCCGAACTCAGCCGGATACCTCGCGCCAGAAAAAGCGCCGTATCCGGCTGCCCGTGCTGCACTGCTAGTCGGACACGCTCAATCCTCACCGCGGAACGACTGAATACCGACACCAATTTTCCATTGGTCGACGGTGGAAGCGTCGCGAGGCGCTCTGTTGCGGTTTCGGCGACCTCGAGTATGTCGCTAGCCCGCTCGTAGTCTGCGGTCACTCCGATACTCCTCGCCGCCGCCATCAACAGCGCACCCCACACCCGCACTTGATTCGCGGTTCGAAGGCCATTGCGCTCGACGCCGTCCGCAGCGTGAACAGCGAGGCGCTGTGAGTCAGCCAAGCGGTTCTGCCGCTGATACGCCCAGGCGATCGAGTTAGAGACCATCGGAGCCAGCAGGGGATCGTCTCCCGAATCCGCTGCTCGCAGTCCCCTCTCCAAACTCGACAGCGCCAGGTCTGTCTTGCCCAACCTGATGGCCAGATGGCCGCCAAGCTGGAGCGCTTTGCCCAGGGCGGCTTGCGCTGTTTCGCGTTGGTCTCTTGGTCCTACCGCCACAGCGATCCTGGCGTCGTCGATGATCTCCGGTAACGACCGCGTCAACTGCCCGAACTCGGCCGCGTGGTAGAGCGTCCATCCTTCAGCGATCTCTGCCCTCAGCAGGTCGAGGGAGAGCGGCTCAGCACTGTCCGGCTCTGGCGTCGGCGCCAGCGGAGACGGCATGATCGCCCGACGAATGGCCACCAGCGCGGGAGACTCGTCCTGCTCAGCCGACAGCGCTGGAGGGTCACCCAACAACCCTGTGACCTCAACCCCGAGACCGGTGGCCAGCTTGTGCAGGGTGGGCAGCCGCACCGAATGCTTGCGGTGCGGCTCCAGCTTCCGGATCACATCGACAGACACCCCGGAGCGTTCCGACAAGCTCTCCTGAGTCAGGTCAGCAAGCCTTCGCAGCCGCGCTAGGCGATCTCCCAGATGCCCTGAGCCGCCGACAATCGCGTCATTGCTCACGAACTCGCCGCTATGGCGGTCAGCCGCGAGAGACTTTGCCTGCTTTGAGGCAGGAGGTGCAGACGTTGAGGCGGCGGCGCCGGCTCAGGCCGATCTTCGCTCGGACGGTCTGGATGTTCGGGTTCCACCGGCGGTGGGTCCGCCGGTGCGAGTGCGAGACCGACATGCCGAAGCCCGGCCCCTTGCCGCAGACGTCGCACACGGCAGCCATGTCACACACTCCCTGGGTTCGTCGCATAGGGTGACCCGCCCGCTTCCGCAGCGGTTCGGTGAAGGGTAACCCGGCGGCGCGCGGCGCTGTGCACCGGGGACAGCGGCGGATCGGTAATCTTCGGCTGTGGCTGGGATGGATGACGCGCTGGACCGGGTGCTCGACGCGAAATCGGCGACGCTGCTGACCGGGCAGCTGGATGTGCACACCGTCGGTGAGCTGCTGCGGCACTACCCACGCCGGTACGCCGATCAGGGCCAGCTCACCCCGATCGCGGATCTGGCGGCGGGGGAGGACGTTACCGTCGTCGCCGAGGTCCGTAGCTGCAGCTCACGGAAGATGCAGACCAAAAAGGGCACCATCCAGCAAGCGGTGATCTTCGACGGTACTCGCGAGCTGAACCTTACCTTCTTCAACCAGCACCGTTTGCCCAACACGCTGACCGCCGGCCGGAAGGCGTTGTTCGCGGGCCGAGTGACGAGGTACGGCAAAGCCCGTACCCTGCAGCTCACCCACCCGAGGTATCACCTGCTCGACGGCGACGCCGACCAGCTCGCCGAGTTCACTCGGCCCCTGATCCCGGTCTATCCCGCCACCAAAGACCTGCCGTCCTGGACGATCCAGCTCTGCATCCGGCAGGTCTTCGACATCCTGGACGACCCGGACGACCCGCTGCCACTCGATCTGCGCGCCCACCATCGGCTGCCGGAGCTGGGCACGGCGTTGCGGGCCGTGCACCGCAGCGACGACCGTGCGCAAATCGCCACCGCGCAGCGCCGGCTGAAGTGGGATGAGGCGATGGCGGTGCAGCTCACCCTCGCGCGGCGCCGTCAGGAGGCGTCGTCCCGGCCCGCGCCGGCCTGCCCGCGCCGGGACGGTGGGCTGGCCGCCGCGTTCGACGCCGCGCTGCCCTTCACCTTGACCGCCGGGCAGCGCGAGGTGGGTGAGCTGCTGGCCGCCGAGCTGGCCGGCGGGCACCCGATGAACCGGCTGCTGCAGGGCGAGGTCGGGTCGGGTAAGACCGTGGTGGCGCTGCGCGCGATTCTGCAGATCCTCGACGCGGGACGGCAAGCGGTGTTGCTGGCGCCCACCGAGGTGCTCGCCGCGCAGCACGCCCGGTCCCTGCGAGCCATGTTGGGTGCGCATGGCCGGGCCGGTGAACTGGGGTCAGCCGAGCAGGCCACCCGGATCGTCCTGCTCACCGGGTCGTTGCCGGCGCGGGCCCGCAAGCAGGCGCTGCTGGACGCGGCCAGCGGTGCGGCCGGGATCGTGGTCGGCACGCACGCCCTGATCCAGGATCGGGTGTCCTTCGCTGACCTGGGGCTGGTGGTGGTCGACGAGCAGCACCGCTTCGGCGTCGAGCAGCGCGACGCGCTGCGTGCCAGGGCGGTCGACGGCACCAGCCCGCACGTGCTGGTGATGACCGCGACGCCGATCCCGCGCACCGTCGCGATGACCGTCTACGGTGACCTGGAGGTCTCCGCACTGCGCGAGCTCCCGAGCGGCCGGTCACCGATCTCGACCACGGTGGTGCCGGTGGGGGAGAGACCCGGCTGGCTGGACCGGGTGTGGCGGCGGATCACTGAGGAGGTTGCCGCCGGCCGGCAGGCCTACGTGGTCTGCCCGAGGATCGGCGGCGCGGACGCGGTCGGCGAGGACACCGACGGCTGCGCCAACGAGGGTGACCGTCCGCCGCTCGCGGTGCTTGACCTGGTGCCGCAGCTCGCCGAGGGCCTGTTGCCCGGGCTACGGCTAGGGGTGTTGCACGGTCGGCTGCCGGGGGAAGACAAGGACGCCGTGATGCGGTCCTTCGCCCAGGGCGAGAGTGATGTGCTGGTGGCCACCACCGTCATTGAGGTCGGAGTGGACGTGCCCAACGCCACCGTCATGGTGATCATGGATGCGCAGCGGTTCGGGGTCAGCCAGCTGCACCAGCTGCGCGGTCGGGTCGGCCGGGGGTCGCATCCCGGGCTGTGCCTGTTGGTGACCGACTTCCCGGAGGGCAGCGCCGCCCGGGAGCGGCTGGACGCCGTGGCCGCTACCACCGACGGGTTCGAGCTGGCCCAGCGGGACCTGGAGCTGCGCCGCGAGGGTGACGTGCTCGGCGCGGTGCAGTCCGGCCGCCGTTCCGGGCTCAAGATGCTCTCGCTGCTGCGCGATGCGGACCTCATCGGCCAGGCGCGGGAGGCCGCCCAGCGGCTGGTCCAGGCTGATCCCGAGCTCACCCGGCACCCCGGGCTGGCCAGGCTGGCGGCCGACCTGCTGGACGAGCGGCGCGCCCAGTTTCTCCAGAAGGTGTGACGGGGACCCGCCGCCCCCCGCCGGCGGGTCCCCGTCGCCTGCTCAGGGCAGTCGCAGCGCGATTGCCCAGAGGCCCCGGAGCTCATCCACCAGTACTGGTGGCTCGGCATCCAGGTCGGCTAGCCGATGGATCCGTTTCGTCGACGTCAGCACCAGCCGAGCACCTGTCTTGGCGGCGATCGCCGCGATGTCGGCCGTGGTCAGTCGCGGATTCACCGACAGTGGCACCGCGCCCCACCGCGTCAGGCTGGTGAAGGCCTCGACGAAGCCGGGACCATCGGCCAGCATGATCAACACTCGATCGTCGGGGCGCACGTCGAACTCAGCCAGCGCGGTGGTGATCGCGGCCGCCCGGTCGGCTAGTTCGGGGTGACTCATCGCATAGTCCCACCCCCCTGGAGAATGATTGTCGAACCCCACGGACGTACAGGCGTTTAGCTGGCCACTCGTTAAGGTCTACGCTCTCGGCCACTGCCGCCCCCGCGTTCGGTGAAACCTGTGGTGCGGATTGTGGGCAGCACGGCTGGAGAACAACTGAAGCGCTACTGGAACAGGGTCTGGGGGGACATCTGTGGAGTTCGCGATTCTCGGTCCGCTGGAAGTGCTGGATCAGCGCCGTCGGGTCGAGGTATCCAGTGCCAAGGAGCGGCTGCTGCTGGCCGTGCTCGTGGTGCACGCCAATCAGGTGGTCTCGGCCGACCGGCTGGTCGAGGTGCTCTGGGGCACCGAACCGCCGGTCACCGCCGCGAACACGTTACAGACCTACGTGTCCCACCTACGCAGAGCACTCGAACCCAATCGTCTGCCGCGAGCCAAGGATGGCCTACTCGGCACGCGCGGTTACGGTTATGTGCTGGCCGTCTCGCCTGAGGCGGTTGACGCTGTGCGGTTCGAGCGGTTGGCCCGTGATGGCCACGACGCGCTGTTCTCCGATCCGGTGCGGGCGGCCGAAACCCTGCGCGCCGCGCTGGCGTTGTGGCGCGGTGATCCGCTGGCCGAGTTCGGTTTCGAGCTCTTCGCCCAGGCCGAGATCGCCCGGCTGACTGAGCTGCGTGCCGCCGTGGTGGAAGATCGTGTGGAGGCCGACCTCGCGCTGGGCCGGCATGCGGCGCTGTGCGGCGAGTTGAGCCGGGCGGTGCTCGAACAGCCGCTGCGCGAGCGGTTGTGGTCCCAGCTCATCCGGGCGCTGTACTGCTGCGGGCGGCAGGCCGAGGCGCTGGGGGCCTACGCGCGGCTGCGCGCGCAGCTCGCCGAACAGCTCGGTATTGACCCCAGCCCGGAGCTGGTCCGGCTGCAGGAGGCCGTGCTCGCCCAGCGTCCTGAGCTGGACTGGCGACCGCCGCCACCGCGGCGCTTGCCGGAGACGTCCCTCTCGGCGGCGATGCCGGCACCTGAGGACATGCTGTCAGCGGCCCGCGCCGCGCTGGCCGCGCACGACTGGCGGTGCGCTTTCGAGCTGCTGTCCGCCGCGGACCGGGCGGCGCCGCTGGCCGCGGCGGACCTCGACGGCCTGGCCGAGGCGGCGTTCTGGCTGGGGCACTACCGGGAGTCGTTGCCCGCTCGGCAACGCGCGCACCACGCCTTCGTGCAGGCTGGTGACCACCGCCGGGCCGCGCTGACTGCGGTCATGCTCTGGTTGTGCTACGCATGTCGCCGACAGTTCGCGGTGGCCAGCGGTTGGTTCCAGCGCGCGCAGCGGCTGCTCGAGCACGAGCCCGACTGCGCCGAGCACGGCTACCTGTCCTGGGTGGCCGCCTACCTCGCGTGGGGCGGCGGCGACCATGAGACTGCGCTGGCCGCCGCCCGGTCGACTTACGAGGCGGGCGTGCGACACGGCAGCACCGGGCTACAGGCCATCGGGATGGCGTTTCAGGGCTCGCTGTTCATCCACCGTGGGCAGGTCGCGGAGGGACTGGCCCTGCTGGACGAGGGAATGGCAATGGCTGTCAGCGGGGATCTCCCGACGATCGACACGATGGAGATCTTCTGCCGGACTATCCGCACCTGCTACGAGCTGGGTGACTACCGCCGCGCCGAAGAGTGGACTGAGGCCATCGCGGACTGCTTCCTGCGCACCGGGCTGACCAGCGTTCCTGGCGACTGTGAGACCCACCGCATCGGGATCATGATCAGCCGTGGCGCCTGGGCGCTGGCTGAGCAGCAAGCCCGCCGGGCCTGTGCCAGCATGCAGTGCTTCGACCTGGTCCACGCCGGTCTCGCCTTCGCCAGCATCGGTGAGATCCGGCTGCGGATCGGTGACCTCGCCAGCGCCGAGGAGGCCTTCGCCAAGGCTGAGGAGCTCGGAGCCAGTCCGCTGCCCGGCCGGGCCCGGCTACGGCTACTGCGTGGTTGCCCCGCCGAGGCGGCCGTGTTGATCAATGCCGCGCTGGCGGGCGGGGATGGGGATCGCTTGGGCCGCACCCGGCTGCTTCCCGACCAGGTGAGCATCGCGCTGGCCGTTGGCGACCTCGACACGGCCCGGCTCGGGGCGACCGAGCTGGCCGAGTCGGCACGGACCTACGGCAGCAAGGCGCTGCTCGCGGCGGCCGAGTGCGCTCGCGGCGAGCTGGCGCTGGCCACCGGCGAGGACGACCCGCTGCCGTCGCTGCGCTGCGGCGTTGAGCTGTGGCGGGAAGCTGAATCGCCCTATGAGAGGGCCCGCGCCCGGGTGCTGCTGGCCACCGCGTTGGACCGAGCGGGCCACCCTGAAGCGGCCCGGCAGGAACGGGCCGCCGCGCGAGCCTCCTTCACCCGCCTCGGCGCCGGCCTAGACGCCCAAGCCGCCGCCGAGCCTGCCGCCATTGGCTGAGTCACGGCTGCCACGCGTCTCTTAGCAGGCTAGGTCCGACGAATCCCAGACCGCGGCCGAACGGGAGCACTCTGGGCACGAATGTCACTCCGCACGCGGCGACCACGGTGCCCTCAGCGGGGCGCAGTGCGCCGCGGTGCGTGTCGTGATCACCGATCGACCGCAAATACCAGACCACGGGGGCGTCGCTCATCCGAGCCGCTCGATCAACGCGTCGCTGAGCACCCGGGCCCCGTGCCTATCGATCGTGATCTTGCGGGTGCCAGAGGCATACGGGTCCAGGGTGATCACACCGCCATGGGTGCTCATCACCAGGGTGATGAAGCTCATCGGACCCCGGTGCGCCACACAGGTCGCGTGGATCACCCTGTGGCACTCGCCGTTCCAGCGGGTCATAGGCAGGTTGGTCATGCGGCACCTCTCGTTGGTGGTCACCGGCCTGTTCTCGGGCGCGGGACAGCCGGATCTGTCCGAGTTGGTGAGGACGCGTACGTGGTGGGGTCGCAGGGTGATCGCCTGGTTGTCGTGTTCGGAGATCACGAACAGCAGGCGGTTGCCCCAGCCGATGACCTGGCCCCTTTGGTGCAGCCGGGACGGTAGCGCCCCCTGTTCCTCGTCCACCGTGATCTGTTCGACCCGGCTTCGCAGCCGGATGGGGGTGCCCTTGGCGTCGTGCCAGGCGTCGAAGGCCGGTGGTGGAGTGGGCATGGTGGGTGTCACCTCGGGATTCGTATCCTGGATGGAACACGGCAGGACTGAAGGTCGTCGTTGTTGACCTCGCGGGTAGTAGTCTTCGGTAGCCGGGTTGATTAGGGAAGTACCTCGGTGTCTACAAGCGTCTACCAGTGGAGCGGGATGACGGATCTCGGTGCGGCATTGCGAGCGGCCCGCGAGGCCGCTGGGGTCAGCTTGGCGGCGATGGCTGCCCGAACGCACTACAGCAAGCCAATGCTCGGTCTGCTGGAAACGGGAAAGAGAACTGTCAAACCGGAACACGTTGAGGCGTACGGTCGAGCGCTCAACATCCCTACCGAGATCCTGCGGGGGCCACCAGATGACCCCTTGCGGGTCGCCCACGAGTGGCTAGTCAGTGACTCGCCCTCTGTGGTGCAGTTGCGCGCTGGTCGGCGAGTCGGAAGAATACTTACAGAGGGGCTAGAAAACCGTGTGATCGAGCTGCGCCACCTAGATGATCTCATCGGCGGTGGTGACTTGTTCCCTGTGGTGAACAAAGAACTATCCGAGGTTCGCGAGATTGTACGGTCCGCCAGTTATACTGAGAAGATCGGGCGGCGGCTGTTGACGGTTGTGGGAGAGCTTGCCCAGCTTGCTGGGTGGGTGGCCAGTGACGCCGGGCGGTACGTTGAGGCGCAGCGGATCTATCTTAATGGGGTGTCCGCCGCGCAGGTTGCGGCGGACCGCCCGCTCGCGGCTCAACTGCTGTCTTCGTTGAGCTATCAGATGGCCAGCGTGGGAAAACCACATGATGCGGCTTTGCTGGCGCGGTCCGCCGTCAAGGGCGCCGGGGATACCTCACCGCTCGTCCGAGCGTTGTTGTGGGAACGGGTAGCCTGGGCGAGCGCCCGGAGCCGGGATCGCTCGGGCGCGAGACGCGCCCTGGCTGCGGTGGAGGACGCATACGAGGACCGGTCAGCGGGGGTCACCGAGCCGGAATGGGTTTACTGGCTTGACAGAGGAGAGATCGACGTGATGGCGGGTCGATGTCTGATCGAACTTGGTGATCCACATGCAGCGGCACCATTGCTTGCTCGGGCCATCGACTCGTACGACACCGATCACGCCAGGGAAGTGGCATTGTACCTCTCGTGGCTTGCGGAGGCCTACGTGCGAGCGGGCGTTCTTGACGCGGCGCATGACGCGCTCACTCAAGCCCGTAGAATCGCGAGAGGGATAAACTCCGCTAGGCTCGATCTGCGCATTAATCAAGTTGGAATCCTGTTTCCTTGCGAAAATTAGCCGCACGTCTTTGTCCGGAGGCGGACCAAGGGAGATGGGCATGAGTGTGCTGAAGCGGCGGCGAGTCGAGCACTTTATTGGCGGGCACTGGGTTGCGAACTGGCGTGGACGGCGGCTGCCTGTGATCAACCCCGCCACCGAGCGGAGCATCGCCACCGTGCCCGAAGGGACGGAACGCGACGTTGACGCCGCGGTCGCCGCCGCGCGAGCCGCGTTCCCGGCGTGGGCAGCCACCCCACCGCGCGAACGAGCGGGTCATCTTCGCCGGCTCGCCGTCGGGCTCCAGGCGCGGACCGAGGAGATCGCGCACACGATCACCGCTGAGATGGGCGCGCCGCTGGCGTTCTCACTCCGGGTGCAGGCGGGCCTGCCGGTCACGGTGCTGTCGTCCTACGCCGAGCTGACAGCTAGTTTCAGCTTCGAGGAGAAGATCGATAACTCACTGGTGGTCCTGCACCCCGTCGGTGTGGTAGCCGCGATCACGCCGTGGAACTTTCCGTTGCACCAGGTCGTCCTCAAGGTCGCGGCCGCTCTGGCCGCTGGCTGCACCGTGGTCGTCAAGCCCAGCGAGCTCGCCCCGCTCTCCGCCGATCTTTTGGCCGAGCTCGCGCACGCCGCTGGCCTTCCGGCGGGAGTGCTCAACATCGTCCATGGCACCGGACCGGGGGTTGGCGACGCCCTCGCCGGCCATCCCGGCATCGACATGGTGTCGTTCACCGGTTCCACCCGAGCTGGTCGCGAGGTCGCTCGTCGCGCGGGCGAAACCCTCAAGAAAGTCGCCCTTGAACTCGGCGGAAAGTCCGCCACGGTGATCCTGCCCGACGCCGACTCAGCCCTGTTCCAGAAAGCCGTCCGCCACGGGGTCGGCAAATGTTTCCTGAACTCCGGGCAGTCCTGCAATGCCCTCACGCGGCTGCTGGTCCCGGTTGATCAGACCGGGACGGCGGTCGAGCTGGCCGTCGCCGAGGCCGGGGCCTTCGTCGTCGGTGACCCACTCGCTGACGGGGTGCGGATCGGTCCGCTGGTCTCGGCCGCCCAGCAGAGCCGGGTTCAGGGCTACATCCAGCGGGGAGTCATCGAGGGCGCCCGACTCGCCTGTGGTGGTTCCGACCCACCCGCTGGCCTCGACCGAGGCTGCTACGTGCGGCCCACCGTGTTCGCCGATGTCGACCCCACCATGACCATCGCCCAAGAAGAGATCTTCGGGCCCGTCCTGACCGTCCTGGGTTACCACACCGAGGACCAGGCCGCAGACATCGCCAACGGCACTGTCTACGGGCTCAGCGGCGCGGTCTGGTCAGCGGACCCGGACCACGCCGCAACCTTCGCTCGCCGGTTGCGCACCGGCCAGGTCGACCTCAACGGCGGCCGGTTCAACCCGCTCGCCCCCTTCGGGGGCTTCGGGCATTCGGGCATCGGGCGCGAGTTCGGCAGCTACGGTCTGCGGGAGTTCTGCGAGCCCACATCATTGCAATGGTGACGATTCCGCATCAGCTGCGGTAGCGCTGCGGGTCACCGGCACCCTCCCCACTACGCGGAGCGTATCGGACGCCCAGGATGGGGTGATGAGCATCCGGTCCGGGGCCTCCAGTGCTGACCAGCTCGCTTATCCACATCGGTGGCGAGCCCTCGCGGTCACCCAGCTGGCGGGTTTCATGAGCCTGCTGGACGTCAGCATCGTCAACGTCGCGCTGCCCTCTATCCAGCAGAGCATGGGCGCCTCGGTGGCGCAGGTGCAGTGGGTGGTCTCCGGCTATGCGCTCGCCTTCGGGCTGGTGCTGGTGGCGGGTGGACGGCTGGGTGACGCCCTGGGCCGGCGGCGGATGTTCCTCGTCGCGCTGAGCGGTTTCGTGCTGACCAGCGCACTCTGTGGGGCGGCGCCCAGCGCGGGGTTGCTGGTCGCGGCTCGGCTGCTGCAGGGCGTCGCCGCCGGGATGCTCACCCCGCAGAACTCGGGTTTGATCCAGACGTTGTTCCACGGCGCTGAGCGGGGCAAGGCTTTCGGCATCTTCGGTGCCACGGTCGGGCTGTCCACGGCGGTCGGACCGGTGCTCGGCGGTCTCATCCTCACCGCGGCTGGGGGGCCGGAGGGCTGGCGGTGGATCTTTTATGTCAACGTCCCGATCGGGATGGTCGCGCTGGTGGCGGCGGGGCGCCTGGTGCCGTCCCGGCGGCGCGGCGCGGTGCCGGTGATGTCACAGATCGACGTGGTGGGCGCGCTGCTGCTCGGCGCCGGCGTGCTGTGTCTGCTGCTACCGCTGGTGCAGCTCGACAGCGGTGGGTTAGGCCAGTTGTGGGGGCTGTGTGGGTTGGCTCCGGTGCTGGTTGCGTTGTTCTTTCGCTGGGAGCGGTGGATGGTGCGGCGCGATCGGGCGCCGTTGCTGGACACCCGGCTGCTGTCCGCTACCCCCGGTTTCCCGGCGGGGGCCGCGCTGGGGCTGGTGTACTTCGTCGGCTTCAGCGGGGTCTGGCTGGTGTTCGCGTTGTACTTCCAGCATGGGCTGGGGTACACGCCGCTGCAGTCCGGGCTCGCGGTGACGCCGTTCCCGCTCGGGTCGGCGGTGTCGGCTGCGGTAGCCGGCCGGTTGGTGATCAGGTACGGCCGCTGGGTGACAGTGGTGGGGCTAGCTAGTGTCGCCCTCGGGTGGGTCGCCACCGCCGTCGTCCTCTACGCCGTGCCCGCCTGGTGGGCAGCGGTGTTGCCACTGCTCGTTGCGGGGATCGGCGGTGGCGCGGTGATCTCGCCGAACATCACGCTGACTCTGGAGTGCGTGCCACCCCGCATGGGTGGGGCGGCGGCCGGAGCGATGCAGACCGGGCAGCGGGTCGGATCCGCGATCGGCACGGCCACACTGGCGGCGGTGTTCTACCGCGTGGTGGCTCACGATGGTCATTACCAGAGTGCCATGGCCGCGGCACTGCTCACCGCGACGGGGTTCGTGTGCCTGGCTCTGCTCGTGGCCGTGCTGGAATTACGGGTCCGCCGACGCCGGAAGCTGTAGTCTCACTATGTTATGGAGGGGGAGCGGCCTCGGCGCAGTTCTCACCTGATCGTGTGTGGTGATAACCCGTTAGCGTACCGCCTCGTCGAGGAGCTCGTCACCCGGATCGGTGATGAGGTGACCGTGATCCTGCCGTCGGCGCAGCGCAATCACGGACCCCGGATCGCGGCGCTGCCGAAGGTGCGGGTCATTGAGGCTCCCGAGCTGAGCGAGGGCGCTTTCCTCGCGGCGGGAGTGGAGCAGGCCAGTGCGGTGGCGTTGGTCCACCAGGACGACGTCGGCAACATTCACGCCGCGCTGCGGGCACAGGAACTGAACAGCGAGCTGCGGCTGGTGATCCGGTTGTTCGACGTGCGCCTTGGGCGTCGTATCCGGATGCAGTTTCCTCGGTGCGAGGTGCTGTCGGATGCCGATACGGCGGCCCCGTCGTTTGTGGCGGCGGCGCTGGGGGAGCTAGCGCGCAGCTCGGTGCGGCTGCCCGGCCGGACGCTGTATGTCGCGCGACGACGCGACGTGGCCGAGGATCGGGTGATCTGTGGGCTCGCCGACACCAGCGGACCTGAGCAGCCCGACCTGCTGCCGCTCGACCAGCGCACCGCCGATCTAGTGCTGGCGCTGGCCGAGGGCCAGACCGACCTGAGCGGTTCCGCCGCGCACCGCCGGGGGCGGGAGCTGCTGCGGGCGCTGTGGTGGCGGATCGTCGCGTCATTCAACCGCAAGCTCGTCATCGCCACCGTGGGATTGTTCGCCCTGCTGGGGCTCGGTACGGTCCTGTTCGCGACAGTGGGCGGCTCGCGCTGGGGCGACGCGCTCTATC
Source organism: Pseudonocardiaceae bacterium (assembly GCA_050699895.1). Classification (GTDB taxonomy): domain Bacteria; phylum Actinomycetota; class Actinomycetes; order Mycobacteriales; family Pseudonocardiaceae. The sequence continues at coordinate 6,778 of JBOHFY010000373.1, read as the reverse complement.
TCACCCTGCTCGATGCCGCTGGAGCGGCGCAGCCCGACACCGCGCTGAGCACCTCCAACAAGATCATCCAGACGATGGTCACGATCGTCGGGATCTCGATCATCCCGTTGGTGACCGCCACCGTGGTCGACGCCCTCGTCAGTGCCCGGCTGGCCACCGTGCTGGGGAGACCCCGCCCGACCACCGGCCATGTGGTGGTCGTCGGGCTGGGCGACGTCGGTACCCGGGTGCTGGGGCAGTTGCACGATCTGGGCGTGCCGGTGGTGTGCGTGGAACGCGACGAGAACGCTCGGGGGGTGTCGCTGGCCCGGCGGGTCGGCGTGCCGATCGTGTTCGGTGACGCCAGCCGGGAGGGCACCCTGCGCGCCGCCCACATCGGCACCAGCCGTGCCCTGGTCGCGCTCACCAACAACGACGTCACCAACCTCGGAGCCGGCCTGTACGCCCGGGCGATGAGCGAAGACCTCCGCGTCGTGCTGCGCCTGTTTGACAGCGACTTCGCCGAACGGGTCCAACGCAGATTCGGCATCACGATCTCCCAGAGTGTGTCCTACCTGGCCGCGCCGGCGTTCGCGGCCGCGATGGTGGACCGCCAGATCCTGGGCACGATCCCGGTCGGTCGCCAGGTTCTGCTCATCGCCGAGGTGCCCATCCACGCGGGCTCCCGTCTTGACGGTGTGCCCAGCGATACCGCCAACGCGCCCCGCCAGGCGCAGGTGATCGCGATCCACCGCCACACCACGGGCACCCTTGAGCTACCAGCACCCCGAGACCACCTCCTCGTCGACGGTGATCGGCTGATCGTCCTGGCGACAAGCGCGGAGCTGGGCCGGATCCTCACCCGCAGTGTCCCCAACGGCGCCTCGCCGTCATGATGAATAGCGGAGCAGCGTCCGGTCCTCCTGGCGCAGTATTCCCCACGCGAGCAGCTGGCGGCCCAACTGGTTGATGTTGTCGCGACCGCTGATCCCGGTGACGCCGAACTCCTGCAGCTTCCTGCACCATCTGCTTGCGCAGTCCTCGACGGCTTTCGCGGTGACCGGCTCCTCGCGGGGCCGCGCGGCGGAGGCGTACTCGGCGGCCTCCCGGTTACCGATCGCGTCGCCGGGATCGGGCATCGCGAGGAACTTGGCCGCGAGCAGCAACCGTTCGCGGTTGGTCGGCTCACGCAGTTGGACGGTGGCGGGGTCACCATGCTCGGGAGGGTCGACCGTCGGCGGGCGGGGGGCCTCGAGGGTGACCGAGAGCAGGTACCGCCCGGATGGCGCGCCGATCCGGACCTCCAGGCCGGGCGGGCTGACGGCCCACCGCGAGTGTGAGTCCGACGCGGTCCGCGGCGGCAGCGGGTTGGGCACCCCCCGCACGATCACGTCGAACGGGCGGCTGTCGCTGTCGTTGCAGACCACCCACAGGCCCCCGTCGTATCGGACGGAGCCCACATGGCGGGAGATGAACGTGTCAGGCGCGCCGTTCATGCTGTTGTGGCCGAACCGCAGCGTGCGGTCCTGACCTCGCCCGAAGGTGAACGGGGGATGGCCGGGGCGCAACACAGCGACCTGGTGGCCCAAGAAACGAACCACCAGTCCGCTTGACAGCTGACGCATCCCCACCACTGATCCACGTTAACGCCGCGCTGCCGAGTTTGACCAGCCGCGAGCGGGCTGCCCTCTAGCGAGGGACAGTGGTGTGGCGCTCTACTGATCCTCGCAGCGTCCGTGACGAACTGGAGACCTACCGTGCAGTCGAGCCCGCGGACCATTGAGACCAGGCGGACGCCGCCCGCTCAGGTCGTGGGGTGGGTCCGCTCCTACGACTGGGACACCACGCCCGGCAGGCTCCGGGTGGCCCTGATCGTCCTCGTGTTCGGGGTGCTGCTGGCCGGAGGGGTGGCGGTCTACGCCGCGATCGCCCGGGTGAGCACCACCCGCGACATCGCCGAGCACCTCGAGCCGCTCAATGCTGACGTCACCACGTTGTACCGATCGCTGGCCGAGGCGGACGCCACAGTGGCGGCTGGGTACTTGTCCGGAGGTGTGGAACCCAGCCAAGTACAGGCCCGTTATCGCGACGACATGGTTGCCGCGACGACCAGCCTGGCGCGAGCTGGCACCCAAGCCGGGGGGGAGGTGGTGACCGCGACGCGGATCGCCGACATCACCACTCAGCTGCCGCTGTACGCCGGCCTGGTCGAGCGGGCTCGGGCGAACAACCGGCAGGGCTTCGCGGTCGGGGAGGCCTACCTGCGGCGCGCCTCGGAGCTGATGCAGAACTCGATCCTGCCCGCGGCCGCGCAGCTGCAACAACGGCAGGCCGCGCGGCTCGACGACGCCTACCGGCGGGCCGGGTCGGTGCCGTTGGTCGCGCTCGCGTCCTGCGGGGTGGGTCTGGCTGGGCTGGGCTGGGCGCAGGGCTTCCTGCTCCGGCGGACGCGCCGGGTCTTCAACGTCGGCTTGGTCCTCGCCAGCGTGGCGGTGATCACCGGCCTGGTGTGGTGGACGGGCGCGGTGGCGGCCTCGGCCGACTCACTGGAGGGCGCGCTCGGACACAGCCAATCGGTGTCCGACGCGCTGGCACCGGCCCAGATCGCGGCGCTGCAGGCGCGCGCCTTCGAGAGCCTCGAACTGGTAAGTCGCACCGGTGCCGCCATCGAGCCGGAGTTCGAGGCCCGGATGCAACGGCTCACGCGGAACAACGGCGCCGGCGGCGCGCTGGGCGTGGCCACGCGATTCGCCACTGACCAGAAAGGTAAAATGCTGGTGCAGGCTGCGGTGGACGACTCCCTCGGTTACGCCAGGGCACACCAGGAGGTCCGGCGGCTGGACGACGCCGGGGAGTACACCAAGGCGGTCGACGCTGCGGTGAACACCAGCGCGGCCACGGCGTTCGGCCGGCTCGACACGGCGCTCAAGACCGCCGTCGAGTACGAGCACGGGGCCTTCGGGACGGACATTGAGCGCGCCCGAGTCCGGCTTACCGGCCTGCCGATTGGTACCGGCGGGCTGGCCATCGTCGCGGCGGTGGGGGTGGCCTTGGGTATCCGGCAGCGGCTGGAGGAGTACCGGTGAGTACTCGATTCGCGCTCGCCTGCTTGGCGCTGACCGCTGTTGTGCTGGCCGCGACGGCCGGCGACCAGTGGTCGAGCCACCCGGTTCCGGTGACGGCAGGCCCTGGGCTGACCACAGCCGCGTGGCAGGCGGCGTTCGCTCCCGCGCCGGCACCCGCCGCGCCGGGCTGCAACCCCCGGGCCAGCCTGCGCCCACAGGGCCCGCTGCCGGCCCCCGGTCAGATGCCCGCCGGGTCCACGATGGCCCGCATCGCGAAGCAAGATCACCTGACCGTCGGCGTCCTTGAGGACACCTACCCGATCGCCTTCCGGGATGTGAGCTCACGGCGGCTGGAGGGATTCGACATCGACGTCGCGCGGGACATCGCCGGAGCGATCTTCGGCGACCGCGAGCGAGTGGTGTTCCGGCCGCTGCGTGAGGCCGACCGGTTCGAGACGGTGAAGTCGGGCCAGGTCGACTTCACCGTCGCTGCGGCGACCATCACCTGTCAGCTTCGGGAACAGCTGGATTTCAGCACCGTGTACTACGAGGCGGGGCAGCGGGTGCTGGTGAACCGCGGTTCGGCCATCACAGGCCTGGGCGATCTGGGGGGCAAGCCCGTCTGCGCGGCCGCAGGTACGACATCGCTGTGGAACGTCCTGGCCGCCCCCTCCAAGCCGATCCCGGTCGTCCCGGACGTCATGACGGACTGCCTGATGCTGCTTCAGCTCGGTCAGGTCGACGCGGTATCCACCGACGACACCATTCTGGCCGGCATGGCCACCCAAGATCTCCAGACCGAGGTCGTCGGCCCTCGGTTCACCGAGGAGCCTTACGGCGTGGTGATGAACAAAAACACTCCGGACCTGGTGTGGTTCGTCAACGCGGTACTGGAGCGTCGGGCTCAGGACGGCCGGTGGCGGACCAGCTACGAGCACTGGCTGGCGGCGCTGGGCCCGCCACCGGCACCGCCGACACCGCAGTACCAGGATTGACACCATGACGACCTTCACCGCTGACGATGGCTACCGCACGGGGTGTGGAACCGCCGAGGAGCCGCCGGCCGCGCCCCCGCCGGCCACGCTGCCCGAGAAACCGGTGAGTGATCAGCTGGCGCCGGTGCTGGATGACCCGCGAGTGCCTGAGCGCAGGCGGTTCTGTCCGAATCCCGAGTGCGGGCATCCGGTGGGCCGGGGCCGCGACGGTCGGCCCGGCCAGGTCGAGGGCTGCTGCCCGCGGTGTGAGACCAGGTTCTCCTTCCGCCCGCCGCTGCAGCCCGGAGAGCTTGTGGGCAACGGCCAGTTCCAGGTGGAGGGCGCGATCAGCCACGGTGGGCTCGGGTGGGTCTACCGGGCGTGGGATTGCCGGGTCCCGCGCTGGGTGGTACTCAAGGGCCTGATCGACCCCGATGATCCGGACAATCGCCAGGCTGCGGTCGCCGAGCTGAGGGCGCTGGCCGATGCTCGCCACCGCAACATCGTCACCGTGCTCACCGTGGTCGCGCATCCGCACCCGCTCACCGGGCGGGAGATCGACTACATCGTGATGGAGTACCTGTTCGGCAAGTCGCTCAAGCAGCTGAGCCAGGAGCTTCCGGACAGCGATCCTTACCTGCCGGTGGATCAGGTCTGCGGGTTCGCGCTGGAAGTGCTGGCCGCGCTGGATCACCTGCACATGAAGTGTGGCCTGCTGTACTGCGACGTGGCTGCGGACAACGTGATGCATTCCACGGATGGTGTCAAACTGGTTGACCTGGGCGCGGTCCACCGGATCGATGACCGGGACAGCCCGGTCTGGGGCAAGCCTGGTTACCAGGACCCGACGATCCTGATCCACGGCCCGTCGGTCGCGACCGATCTTTACTCCGTCGGGCGGATGATGGCGGTGCTCAGCTTCCCGTTCCCCGGGTTCGACACCGGCGAGCCGGTTCCCGGTCCGGATGAGGTGGAATTACTGGCCCTGCACCCGTCCTTCGCTGGGCTGCTGCGCCGGGCGACCAACCCCGATCCGCACCAGCGGTTCGCCTCAGCGGCGGAGATGACCGAGCAGCTGCAGGGTGTGCTGCGGGAGGTGCGGGCGGTGCGGGAGGACCGGCCGTTCCCGGCCGCCTCGATCCGGTTCGGGCCGGAGCTGCGGGTGGTGGGGACCGATCCGGACAGCTTCCCCGCCGTGGACCCGGTCGCGGCCGCGCTGGCCCTGCCCGACCCGCAGGTTGACCCCGCCGACCCGCATGCCGGCTTGCTGGCCGCGATCCGCGCCAAGAATGTTGGTGAGACCGAGCGGGTGCTGGCCGCGTTGGCGGACCCGTCGCTGGAGACGAGGCTGCGGGTGGTGCGCTCCCGGATCGAGCTGCGCCATCCCGGCACCGCCGAGGACCTCGACGCGCTGGCCGAGCGGCAGCCGGGTGACTGGCGGGTCGGCTGGTACCGGGGGCTCAGGTCGCTGGTCGAGGGCGACGTCGCGGTCGCCCGGCGGCACTTCACCGCGGTGTTGGATGCCCTGCCGGGGGAGGCCGCGCCCAAGCTGGCGCTGGCGCTGTGCGCGGCGCGCGCGGGCACCCCCAAGTTCGCCACGCGGTACTACCAGATCGTGTGGCGAACCGACCAGTCCTACGTGAGCGCCGCGTTCGGGCTCGCCCGAGCCCGTTTCACCCTCGGTGACATTCCCGGCGCGGCCACCGCGCTGGAGGCCGTGCCGGACAGCTCCCGCTATGCCATCACGGCCTGGCTGTGCGCTATCTTGGTGCGGGCCCGCGGCTACACAGCGGGGCAGCCACCAGTCACCGACTTCTTTACCGCCGCCGAGCAGTTGGACACCTTGGACCTTGATGAGCGGCGTCGCGAACTGGCGATCGCGGAAGTGCTCGAGACCGTTCTGCGTTGGGAGCACGCCAACCGACCATGGCCAGCTGAGGAAACCACACTGATCCCGCCTACTCTGCTCGGCGAGCAGCTCACCCAGCGCGGTGTGCGGGACCGCCTGGAGGCCGCCTACCGCACGCTCGCCCGGCTGGCCCCCACCAGGACCGAGCGGATCACCCTCGTCGACAAGGCCAACAACCGCCGCAACCGGAGCTGGATATGAGCCCGCGGCGGGACCGGGTCGAGGTCGACGTCGGGGTCGCTGCGGGGGTCAGCGATCGGGGCCGGCGGCACCACCGCAACGAGGACGCGTTAGCGCTGCGCGATGTCGTCCTTGACCCCGGCTGCGGGCCGGCGCGGCGCGGCGTCGCGGTGGCGATCGTCTGCGACGGTGTGTCGTCATCAGCTCGTCCCGACGCGGCATCCGAGACAGCCGCCGAAGTCGCCGCCGAGACGCTGGTGGCCGCCCTGCGAGCCGAGGACGGTCCGGTCGCCGCGACGCGAGAGGCCATCCACGCGGCGGATAGAGCGGTCACCGGCCTGGCCGACCCCGCTGGGGCCGATCGGACAGCCCCGGCCTGCACGCTCGTCTCAGCCATCGTGACTGGCGACGCGGTCACCGTCGGCTGGGTGGGAGACAGCCGGGCCTACTGGATACCGCGAGAGCACACCGATTCGATGCCGACCCGGCTCACTGAGGACGACTCCTGGCTGGCCCAGGTGCTGGCGGCCGGAATGCTCAGCCCGGCCCAGGCGGTGCTCGACCGGCGCGCGCACGCCATCACCGCGTGGCTGGGCGAGGACGCCGACCAGGTCGACCCCCACGTCGTCACAATCGAACCCGATGGACCCGGCGTGGTCGTGGTCTTCACG
>JBOHFY010000372.1:0-7821 GCA_050699895.1 Pseudonocardiaceae bacterium | reverse complement strand
GGCCCGCATGACCGCATGAAAACTCGACTCAAATGTCAAGCTCCTAGCGTCCAAGGGTCGCTAGCGTCCAAGGGTCGCTAGCGTCCAAGGGTCGCTAGGTCCGGTCCGCCCCAGGCGCCTCGGCCGGTGTCGGGGTCGCGCGGCCCTCGGTCGCCTCCTCGCACGTTCGGTGCGATGATCGCCAGGCCGGCGTCGGCCAGCCGCCCACCGGGCCACCGTGCAGGGCGATCAGGACATCCCGGTTGGTGCGCCACGAGCCCCAGACGATGGCCTCGATCGGCCCGGCCGGCCCGGAGAACAGCTCCAGGTGCGGCGCGGTGCCGGCGTTGCCGACCGGCACGCTGCCGTGCACGGTGAACCCGCCGCCGACTACCAGCTTGGCGAGCCCCGCGGTGCTGACCGGCCCGCTGAACGGGATGTGCACGACGTCGGTGCCGTCCGGTTCTCCCCGCCACTGGGCGACGGCGCCCAACACCCCGACTGGGCTCTCTAGCGCCTTGATGCGGTCGACGAACGGGTGGTAGATCATGAGGCGTGATCGGGTGGGTTCCTCGACCAGCAGCAGCAGTCGCCGCCCGGCGGGGTCGGCCGCCAGCGGCCAGACGTCGCTGTCCCGGTCACGACGCAGCGCGGCGGGGAAGACCACCGGCTCGTCGTGACCGTGCCTGGTCCACCCGAACTCCCGGGTGCCGCGACCGACCACCAGTAGCCCCGACGCCGGCGCGTGGAGCAGCGGCCGCATGCCGACCGCCAAGCCCGGGATGCGGTGATCCCGCCGGTCACCGTGTTCACCATCAGCGGCCGGATCTCGCCGTCGACGAGGCAGCTGAACCCCAGCGTCCGCCCCTCGGCGTCGAGCCATTCGTTGCTCGGGACCGGCCCGGGCATCCGCACCACGAGAGTGAGCGCAGGCTCCTCGTCCCGGACCCGCCACAGCTCGCACTCACTGTACGAGAACGTGATCATCGCGTAGGCCAGCACGTCTGGCGTCCGGCTCAGGATCAGCCGCAGGCCGAGCGCATCGACGGTCGCGAGCGTCCGACGCGCCCCGTCCACCGGGCACAGCACGACGTGGTGCTGGCCGTTTACCGGACGGGCCAACAGCACCTGGCCGTCGTCCCGCTGTAACGGCTGGGTGTAGCCGGACTCGCCGGTGTCGCCAGGAATGGGTCGCCAGGTCGGTGACCCATCCAGGTCCCACGTCTCGGCCCAGAACCGGCTGTCACCATCGCCGGCCAGGCAGGCGACCTTCCGACCCGACGGTGCGAACCAGAAGTTGCGGCGGTCCAGCGCGGGGGCTGCCGTCGGCGCGCTCATATCACGGCCCCGCAGGCACGCCGGGCGGGGAGCGAGGTGAAAATCTCGTCGACCATCCAGCTACGGGCACCACTGTCGCGGCAGCGCAGCAGGAATTCCACCATCCCCGCCAGGCCGATACCCGCGTCGGCGACCACGTCTCGACCGTTTTCCCCGCACGTCACTATCCGGCCGCCGCGCAGGCCGTGCCGCAGGTAAGCCACCGCGGCGAGCTCGGACGCGTGCTCGGCGAACTGTGGCTCACCCAGGATCCCGGCCGCGTCGAGCAGGACTCACCGTTGCCGGCGAGCCCGTGGCACACCGACGGCAGGTCCAGCCAGCGGGTGCGGTACACCGCCAGCGCGGCTTGCTCGGCGAGCTCGGCGTACCGCGGCTGCCGGCTTACCTGCCAGGCCCGCAGCAGGAAGCTGCCGATCCCGGACGAGCCGCTGCACCAGTAGGTGAACAGCGTGCCCTCCGAGGGCCCGGCTGGCCACCATGCGGCACCGTCGTCGAGCACGGCCACCTGGCACAGGGTGTCCGCGGCTTCCAAGGCCAGTTCGGTGTCCTGGCCGGCACCGGTCAGCTCGCCGGCGGCGAGCAGGAAATAGCCGACGCCGGCCGTGCCATGCGCGAACCCGTAGTGCTGGGTGCCGGCGAGCTGAGAGTCGAGGTCAGCGGGGACCGGGAACAGCAGGATGTCCCCGTCACGCTCGGCGGCGCGGGCGACGGCCTCGGCGCACCGCAGCACACGCTGGGTGAAGCGCTCATCGCCGGTCGCGTGCGCCAGATGCAGGTGCGCGAGGCCGGCCCCGGCCAGGCCGTGCGCGACATCCGGGTTCGCCCGGTCCGGTAACGGGATCCGCAGCAGCAACTCGCCGGCCCGCTCGGCCAGCCCGCCATCGTCGGGCCGCAGCGCGCAGGCGGCGTCGTACAACGCCCAAGCGGTGCCGGAGCGGCCGAACTGCAAGCCCGGCAGCAGCCGCGGCTCGCGGTCGACCCGGCGCTCCAACCAGGACACAGTCGTCCGTACGGCATCCGCGAGCTGGCCGTCATCGGGCGCGCGGCCGAGCCCGGCGGTCAGCGCGCCCAGGACGCCCGCCGCGCCATGCTGAACGCTCGCCGGGTCGTACTGCTCGCGGTCGGCGCTCGTCGGCCAGAGCCGTTTGGCGGACGGTGCAGCGATGGTAGCCACCAGGTGGGTCAGGCCGTCGGCGATCAGCCGGTCGAGGTCCGGTTCGGTGAGCCCGTCGGTGCCCCAGGCGCCCGCCACACCGTCGGCTTCGTCGAAGTGGGGCGAGGTGTGACGCGCGGCGGGATCGTCGCCGGTCAAGTTCAGGATGGCGGGCCGCAGGGCACAGACCGTGGCGCTGTGTGGCGCGACGCCGGCGAGCCAACTTGCCAGACGCTCGCGGATCGACCGCCGCGCCGGCTCGTCGTCCGGCAGGATCGGGTCGTTGCCGGTGGCGATCAGGAACAGATCGCGCCCAGGGAGAACCGGTCCTCGGCGTCGGATGACAACGCCGTGGGCGTGCACCTGTTCCATTAGCTCGACCAGCTTGGTGGCTAGCGGGAGCGCCACCTCCGGCGGCACTCCCGGACGTCCGACGGCGTGCTCGGCGACCCAGCCGCGCAGGGGATCGCCGTCGAGGAGTTCCTCGACGAGGAATGCGTCGCCGTCCTGCTCGAAGGTGGTGACCAGGGCGGGCACCAATCCGGTAGGCGCGAGCAGCCGGAGCATGCGTGCCTCGTGACGCAGCGAATCGCGGGCGTCTTCGTCCTTACTGACGGCGTCCATGTACGCGCGGCTGTGCTTCACCACGACCTCGGCGTCGGTCTCGGTGGCCAGGTACACACCACCCTTGGCGCTTTGGCGCAGGGCGCCCGTGACCGAGAAACGCTCGTCGAGCAGGACGCTGAAGGCGCGGGCGACCCGCTGGCGTGCGGGTTGGTCGGGCACGGGGCACACCGCCCGCATCGGCGGGGTGTACCGAGCCTCGCGGCGGTCCGGAATCGTGCCACCATCGGGGGTGGTCAGCACCTGCTCGTAGGCCCCGTCGAGGGTGAGCTTCGCCTGGCCGGCGAAGCCTCCGTAGCGGTAGTGCACCAGGCTACCGGGCCGGTGGGGCCGGTGGGGCCGGTGGGGCCGGTGGGGCCGGTGGGAGAGAATGCGGGGCCCCGCCATCCCGGCGGTCGCCTCATGCAGCTGCGCGGCGAGCATCACGAACTGCTCGTCGTCGTCGGGGTAGATCGTGACGATCTTCCCGGCCTGGGCCCGGTCACAGTCCCGGACGACCAGCCCCCGTAGCTGTCGCATTGTGGCCGGCACCTTGAACGCCGCCCGGTGCCGGGCCAGCACTGGAACGGCCGCGCCCAGCACGTCCCGCGTCGATGCACGGTGCACGACAGATGCAACTTCCAGCCGGCGGCTCGGCTCCGATACCCGGGGGGTTCCACCACCAACCATGGTTCGCGCCTGCGCAAGTTCCACGAACCACTGTCGCGGCCCAGGTGGCTTGCGGTCAGTGCGAGCAGATCGACCTGGTCGAACTCGGCCCACCGGAAAGGAGAATCAGTCAAGGCTTTCAGCTCCCTACCGAGGACACCAAAATTGGACGTGAGTGGGACTCCACGTGCCGGCTTCCGCCCCGATCACGAACAGTGCGCAGACTTTCCACTCAAGCGGGCTGCTTGAGCTGAGATTGAGCTGTCAACGACGACATCGCGGCATAAGTCGGTTATGTAACGAAGGTGAGATTTATTCATTCGAATGGCCTAGAGTGTTCATTTTCGAGTCACAGTCCACTCATTTTCCGTTCGGCGGCTAGTGCTTGTGAATCGCTATTCGAATTCGGGTATTCACCGTGCGTGGTGTAACCATTTTTTCGCGACCGCGGCCGACTGGGTCTGCTGTGCGACGTCAGTGGTGGCGGCGGGTCGGTCGATACCAAAGAGTTTGGCCGCCGTTACTGTACGGTCATTATCGTGGGCATTCTAGCCGTTCCGCTGCTTGCTGGACGGAAATGGTGGTCCGCTAGTTCACCCAGCGGTTCCTCGGCATATTCGCGTACTATGCGGCGCCAAAGTCAGCTCTGGGGTGCTGCGGGAAACGGCGAGCTCGGTGCTCCCCCTGGTGGGTGGCCTGAGCCGTTGCGTAGCAAGGCGTTGGCGGGCCGAGGGGGATCGCGGAACTGTCCGCGCGGGACCCGCAGGGCTTGCGACCGCTGGAGCGCCGGTGGCCACTATTGAGGCGATGAAGATGGAAGCCGGGATCGCCGCCCCCCTGAGCGGCACGGCGGCCCGGCTGGCCATCAAGACCGTGCAGCAGGTAGAGGGCGGCGACCTGATCCTGGGTAGCGGCTCACGAACTCAGGCGCAAGGTGAGTCCCGTTCAGGTGGTGGCGATGCCCTGCAGGCCGTTCAGACCGGTGAGGGTGACGATCGGGGTAAGGGTGCCGTCGGGTTTGATGCGGAAGCCGTCGACGCCTCCGGCGGTGCCGACTTGGGCGTAGAGGAATTGCCCATCGGGGGTGCCGGTGAGGTCGATCGGGCCTTGTCTGGTGGGGGTTTGGGTGAACACGGTGGGAGTGCCCGCAGAATCGATGTGGTAGCCGGTGAGGGTGTTGCTGCCGTTGTTGACGACGTAGAAGTTCCCCGCTGTGTGGATGACCCAGCACATGGCCTGTTGCCCGTCGGGTTGGGAGGCGATGGAGGTGGTAGTGCCATCGGGGTGGATGGTGTAGGTCGTCAGCGTGCTGGTGGTCGCATCGGTCGCGACCAGGTGGTCGTGGTCATCAAAGGTGAAACCGAACGGGGTGGAGCCGCCTGCGGGGTTGGCCACGAAGGTGTCGGAGGGCTGCCCGTCGGTTCCCACGGTGAAGACGTCGATCTGGCCGTTGTTGGCGCTGGTGGTGATGACCAGATGCTGCCCGTCGGGGGTGAAGCCGATCTGGAGGAGCACGGACGGGGCCGGTCCGGGGTTTGTGGGGACCCCTAGGGAGCGGGTGGAGTTTTCGATCGGGTGGAACTTGCCGTCGGTGAGCCGGTATCCGGTGATGGCGCCGGTCCCGCGGACGTTGAGCACGTAGAGCAGGTCACCGTGGACGGTCACGCTGGCTGGGAAAGTTCCGCCGGAGGGCAGCACCTGGCGCAGGGACACGTGGTCATCGTCCACGTCGAGTACGGACACGGTGTTGCTGCCGGCATTGACGGCGATGAGCAGACGGTGGTGGGCGTCATAGACCAGTGAGCCTTGAGAGTTCAAAGGATCACCAGCAGCGTTCTGAAGTACGCCACCGGCCCCGCCGGTGTCGATGGTCTCGATGAGGGTGAGGGTGCCGTCTTCGGCCCGGTCGTAGGCCAGGATCTGGTTTGCTGCGAGGTTGTTGGTCTGTATGAACAGGCGGTTTTTCATTTTTTCTCCGAAGGTGTTCAGTGCGTGTGGGTGTGTGGTGGTGGTTGGTGGACAGGTCGGGACCCCAGGCGGCCGCCGGTCGGGGTTGGGCTACCCCCCGGTCGGCGGCCGTGGATGGGGTGGTTCAGGGTGTGGCGGGGCCTGCCGCGGCGGCCGCATGGAGCCCGTGGGCGGCGATATCGTTGGCGATGTCGATACCGAGCCTGACTCCGCCGACGTTCTGGGTGAGGTCCATCTTGCCGGCCGCATTGACGGCGAAGGCGTCGAACAACCAGTGCACACCGAGGAAGGTTCGGCTGAGACCGTTTTCCTCGATCATCTCCCACAGCCCGCGGGGGAAGCTCCGTACCCGGCGTGGTCGAACGGTTCCGTTGTTGTCGACGGTGATCCCGTTGAGCTCGTCGGAGACGAACTCAACGCCCTCGGCCAGGTTGTCCGGGCCGAGGTGGTCCGCGCCGAGTTCGCCCGGGCGGTAGAACTGCCGGACGGACTGGAAGACCGCCCCGCCGAACGTCGCGTGGCCCGAGGGGTAGGCCGGGAAGGGCGGCGTGAAGTTCTTCGCACCGACGCTGTTGGAGTTCTGGGCACCGAAGGGGAGCCAGCCGGGGTCGGCGTCGGAGTCCAGGACGTCGCCGCCCACTCCGGTCGGGCCGGTGGAGGAGTCGTGCTCCCGAATGCCCAGCACCGGGCGCCATACATCGTAGAAGTACTTGTCGTTCCAGGCCAGGATGCCCGCGTCGCCCATCGCGGTGTTAAACAGGGCGAACAGTCGGGCGTTTTGGGCGATGTCGTTACCCTGCTTGACGGCGATCTGGCGGACGATCTGGTTGTACAGCCGCGGCGGTGTGCCCAGCCCCTTGGTCCCGTCGTAGCTCCAGAACGCTCCGATGGAGCTCTCGGTGGGGGTGCGAGGAGGAAAGGTGGTGACCAGGTCGGCCGGTAGCGTCCCGACGAGTTGCGGGGCGATGCCCTTGGTGCGGACCTGCCGGACAGCTCGGTCGTATTCCGCGCTAGGGGGTTGTGGGGGGTTGCTGAGGTGGTGGCGGGTGGTCACGGCGAAGCAGCGTGACTGGGCGCCGTAGAAGGGTGCGTAGAAGCCTTGGCCGGGGTTGTCCGGGTCCTGCCGGTGATGTCCGGGAGCGACCGAGGAGGCGTAGCCGTCGTCGCTGAGGCTGGGGTCGTTGGCGCGCAGGGCCAGGATTTTCGCGGCGACCTTGCGGCCGAAGGTGTGACCCTCGGTGTCAGGTTTGCCGGCGATCAACCCGGCCGCGGCGTGGCGAGCGTTGAAGAAGTCCTTCTGCGTGGGGTACAGCGCGCTCAACGTGGCGTGCGCGGCGGCGGCGATCGCGGCGTCGGAGTCAGCGCCGGCGGGAACTGTGGGCAGTTTGGCGCCCAGGTAGGGCTCATAGGAACCGGGGTGAAGACCGAAGTAGGCGTCATGCATCGCCAGGTGCACGATCGCCAGGGCCCGCGAGCTGCCCGCCGGGCCCCTGACCCCAGCCTCGCTCGGCGCGAGCGTGGTATGCGTCGTGCGGTCGGCCTCGATGGCGACCTCGTTCCAGTACAAGAGTGAATCCACTGGTTTTCTCTCCTTCTCGACATGTGCCGGGCAGTCCGGCGTCACCGATGAAGAGCAGGGGCCACCCACCGTTGATACCTCACAACCCGCGGTTCGCGCTGAGGACCTCGGGGGTGACCAGTTCACTCTCACAGGTACGGACATGTTCACTCGATCGAATGAAAATGTGACAATTCGGAGAGGTGCGCCAGTCCCACCATGCAGGCGCCCGAGCTGGAGATTGACTTTCCGGCGGCCCAGCGACAGCTCACCGTGCTGGTGCGGATCTTCCTGCTGATCCCGCAGTTGATCATTTTGTACGTGCTCTTCGTCGCGGCCGGGCGGCCTCACGTAATGAGAACGCGCCGCGTGGCGGCATCATGGGCGTTATGGTGCGGATCGTGGCGGGTACCGCTGGTGGGCGGCGGCTGGCTGTCCCGCCGCATGGCACCCGGCCGACGTCGGACCGGGTCCGGGAGGCGGTGTTCAGCGCGCTGCAGGCACGTCGGGACCTCGAAGGGGCCCGGGTGCTTGACCTCTACGCGGGATCCGG
>JBOHFY010000371.1:0-2248 GCA_050699895.1 Pseudonocardiaceae bacterium | reverse complement strand
TGGGAGACCTGCTCAACAACCAGCGACTGACCTGGGGTTGGTTCCATGGCGGATTCAAGCCGACCAGTCGTGACGCCTCGGGCAAGGCGGTGTGCGGGGCGAGTCACCCCAACGTCGGCGGCAACATGGTGCGGGACTACGTGCCGCACCACGACCCGTTCCAGTACTTCGCCTCGACGATGAACCCAGAACACCTCCCACCCTCGTCGGTGGCCGCGATCGGTAGCACCGACCAGGCGAACCACAACTACGACCTGACGGACTTCGACGCCGCGCTCGCCGCCGGGAACCTGCCCTCGGTCACCTACCTGAAACCGCCGGCGTCTCAGAACGCGCATGGTGGCAACTCCACCCCGACAGACGAGCAGCGCTTCCTGGTCGATGAGATCAACAAGATCCAGCGGTCCCCGGAATGGCCATCGACAGCGATCTTCGTCACCTACGACGATTCGGACGGATGGTATGACCACGTGATGCCGCCGCTGGTCAATGGATCGAACGATCCAGCGCGGGACTCCGCCCCGTGCAACACCAAACCAGCCTCGCATGGGTACCTGGACCGCTGCGGCTACGGCCCAAGACTGCCACTACTGGTCATCTCCCCGTACAGCAGGGTCAACTATGTGGATCACGGCCTGAGCACCCAAGCCTCAATACTGCGGTTCATCGAGGACAACTGGTCGCTCGGCCGGATCGGCGACAGTTCCTACGACGAATCCGCTCCATCGCTATCGCGTCCAGACGGAATGTTCGACTTCACCACCGCGGCGCACACCACACCCATACCGCTCGACCCGAACACCGGCGCGGTAACCCACTAACAGCGCCGTGAAACCCACACAGCAGGTACAGGGACACCATTGCGTCCCTTATCGGCGGCGGGAATAATTTCTTATTTTTTCGAATTGTCGTACCTGTTGTCGATGTCGCGCTAACCTGGCTTATTGCCACCGTGTCCGGACCGCTCACCGACACAAACGCGCAGATTCCTACGACCGATGCGCTGATTTATCGCGAGGCGTTACCACACAGGCGATGTCCTTGATGCCAGCGTGACCGTGCACGAGAGCGAGGCAAACCGTGAGAGGCGAGGGTGAGAGCGGGAAAAACCGTGGGAGGCCTGCCATAGCGCCTTGCTCCTGTGACGGCTTTCGCACGGTGGTGGGTACCTCGCCCGGCGGCGGTCAGGGGGGCTGCACCGCCGGGCGAGGCGACTGGGGGTGGTGAGGACGGGTGCGGCGCCCCCTTCAGGAACGTCGAGTTGGCAGGCATAGCAGGGGCTGCCCAGCTACGCGCGCGGGTGCGCGCGACCGCTGCGAGCCTCACCGCAATCGATGACCGTCTCGCCAAGGCGGTAGCCCGGCTGAGTGCCCGTGATGAGGGCTGATGTGCCGGTGTGGCGTTGGCAAGCTCGTGGGCGAACTGAGCCGCGAGCTCGATGCTGCCTAGCTCGTCATCGACTTGGATCGAGAACGTGCCACTGGTGTCGATATCCGCCTGCTCGCGTTCCTTCCGGATCACTGGACTCGATCGCTCAACCAGCGTCGGAGTGTAATTGGGTGTATCGGTCGCGACCTGCCTGCGCTCGTTGCCGCTCACAGTCGAACAGCGACGGTCACTGCTGGCGGGACCCGGTCGGTGGGCGACTTCTTGTCGGCGAGGTACCACACAGCTCCCGCGTGTACAAGATTATCACCACAGGTAGGAAGGCAAGTACTGTTGTCCGCGATGATCCTCGGGCGGCCGTAGTTGAGCAGGGTGGTAGGGACGCCGTGGGTAGCGATCGGGCGACTTGATGGGCCCCTGACCAGCACGGTTAGGGGCCCATGGCTTACAGCGCTGTCTCGTCTGTCGGGAATTGCCTTGTCGGCCTGGCCTTGATCCCTACAAGGGGAGGATGACGTCCTTGGCCTGGCCGACGAGGGGCAGCACGTCATAAGTCAGCTCAACGCCCGGACCAGTCACGAAGCCACGGCTCGTCGTCTTGATCGCCACCGTGCCGAACGTGACCGGGGACTCCCGCGTGACGCCGAAAGCTTTGGGTACCAGGACAGTGATTTTGATCACTCCAACATCGGGGTTCGGCTGGAGAATAACGGTGAGCAGGGTACCCAACGGGCTGGCCAGCCGGTCGATCTGCTTACCGAAGAATGTGAATGTTCCTTCGGGCCCCTGGTAGCTCAGCTCTCCACCCTCGTGGCCGATGATGATCGGCCCGGGAGTAGTCGGAAAGAAGGTGATGGACGTC
>JBOHFY010000370.1:0-3123 GCA_050699895.1 Pseudonocardiaceae bacterium | reverse complement strand
GTCTCATTCGCGTTCGCTCGCGGGCATCCACCAGCTACCGCGAGCACGCTCCGACAGAGGTCACGGGCAGTGCCGACCGGACACGGACACTGCACAGGAGTCCTGAACATCGGCAACGTCAGCGGTTCGACACTGGGGTTAGGTCTGCTCACGCAGCCAGCACTGTGCGGCACGGAGATGACACCTTCGGAGGCAGGATTCGTGATTGATAGTTCAGGCTGTGGCGGTGAGGAGGGCGTGGGTGAGTACGTCGAGTCCTTCGGTGAGTAGGTCTGGCGGGATGACGAGGGGTGGCAGCAGTCGGATGACGTTTGCGTAGGTGCCGCAGGTGAGCACGACAACTCCGGCGTGGTGGCAGGCGCGGGTGACCTGGGTGGTGAGCGCGGGGTCTGGCGCTCCGGTGGCTGGGTCGATGAGTTCCAGGGCCAGCATGGCGCCGCGGCCCCTGACCTGGCCCACGGCCGGGCATTGCGCGGCGAGCGCGTTCAGCGTGGGCTTGGCTATCGCTTCGATGCGGCGTGCCGCGCCGGCGAGGTCGTGCTCGCGCATCATGGCGATGCTGGCCAGTGCGGCGGCGCAGGCAACGGGATTGCCGCCGTAGGTGCCGCCCAGCCCGCCGGCGTGGACGGCGTCCATCAGGTGTGCGCGGCCGGTAACCCCGGCCAGGGGGAGGCCACCGGCGATGCCCTTCGCGGTGGTGACCAGGTCGGGGACGACTTTCTCGTGGTCACAGGCGAACCAGTCGCCGGTGCGGCACAACCCGGTTTGGATCTCATCGGCGACGAACAGCGCGCCGCGCTCGGCGCACCACTGAGCGATCGCGGGCAGGAAGCCGGGAGCGGGAACAATGAACCCACCTTCGCCCTGAATCGGCTCGATCACCACACAGGCGAGGTGGTCGGCACCGACCTGCGTCTCGATGACAGACAGGGCACGGGCGGCCGCTTGTTCTCCGCTCATTCCGGCCGGGTCCCGGAACGGATAAGAGGTGGGGACGCGGTAAATCTCAGGCGCGAACGGCCCGAAGCGGTTTTTGTAGGGCATCACTTTGGCCGTCAACGCCATCGTGAGGTTCGTCCGGCCGTGATAAGCGTGGTTGAAGACGACCACGGCAGCCCGACCGGTGGCGTGCCGGGCCACTTTGACGGCGTTCTCGACGGCTTCGGATCCGGAGTTGAACAACGCCGAGCGCTTCTCATGCTCGCCCGGGGTGATTCTGGCCAATTCCTCGCAGACCGCGAGGTAGGGCTCATAGGGGGTGACCATAAAGCAGGTGTGGGTGAACTGCTCGACCTGCGCCTGCACGGCCGCGACCACCTCGGGCGCGGCGTTGCCCACACTGGTCACCGCGATGCCGGAGCCCAAATCGATGAGGGAGTTGCCATCGACGTCGAGGAGCACCCCACCGCCGGCCGCCGCGATGAACACAGGCATCGCGACATTCACCCCGGCCGAGACCGCCGCCTGGCGTCGGGCTGAGAGTTCCCGAGACCGGGGACCGGGCAGCTCGGTCACCAGGTGACGCCGCTGAACAAGCCCCGCGCCGGGGCGCGTCGCGGTCATCGCGCCACTGCCGCGGCGCCCGAACCCAGGCGATCACGGGCCGGTGAACCGGCGCGATACCGCAGCAGCTGACCAGGCTGGGCGCCCCGCTGGTCGATCGTCATCGCGTCGCTGCTCTCACCGAATGACCTAGCGCACAGAGTAATCAAGGGCCTGCTGCGCTGCCAGGACTGCCGGTCACAGACCTGCCCTCCCGAGACAGTTGGTTGATCGTGGCCCGGCTCGCCACGATGACCCCGGCGGATCTGGACTGTCCGGACGATGGACGCCCCGCAGGCCAGCCCACCCGTGCCCGCCAGCGGGCTGGCCTACATCAACTCAACCCATACTGTCACCGTCGGGTGTGGGGCGGATACTGGTCTGATACGACCGGTGGACGGCTGGGGGTGGCGATGAGCAGCGTTGACGATCCGGGAGACGGCGTTGCTGGGCGCGCCGAGGACACGGCCGAGCGCGGTACCGAGCACGTCGGCGAGGGTGACGATGCTCGGCGGCGTCATCTGCATGCGCTGCAAGCGGTTCGGGAGGAGCTGAGTCGGTTGGAGGCGGCGTTGAGCGCCGGGCACCATCCGGTGTCCGGGTCCACCGCTGGGCTGACCGACACTGTGGCCAACAGCATGGCCAGGACCCGGGAGATCGCCCATCACCTGCACGTCCCGGCCTGGCTGCGGGTCACCCGCGGTGAGAACCGGTGGCCGGTCGCCGCAGTGATAGTGGTGGCGATTGCGCTGCAGGTGGCGCTGCCCGACCGGCTGGCCCTGCAATCCCGGTGGCTGCTTCCCAGCCTGGAACTGGCCTTGCTCATCGCGTTGGTCATCGCGACTCCGGTCCGGTTCAACCGGGAATCCCGCGCCCTGCGCGCGGCCAGCCTGACTCTGGCCGCGCTGCTCACCTTGGCCAACGGCTGGTCCGCAACGCTGCTGGTCACGGGCTTAATCGCGGGTCGGGAGGGCCAGGACGCCGGTCCGCTGCTGTCCACCGGGGCGGCGATCTGGTTGACCAACATCATCGCCTTCGGGCTGTGGTATTGGCAGTTCGACCGGGGCGGACCGGTGGCCCGCGCGCACGCCCGCAAGACTTTGCCCGACTTCCAGTTCGTGCAGATGCAGAACCCCGACCTGCACCACCCGGAGTGGGAGCCCGGCTTTGTCGACTACCTGTACCTGTCCTTCACCAACGCCACCGCCTTCAGCCCCACCGACGTCATGCCGCTGTCGCGGTGGGCCAAGCTGACCATGCTCGCCCAATCGCTGGTCTCTTTGGTCACCGTGGCCCTGGTGATCGCCCGGGCGGTCAACATCCTCAAGTAACACACCCAGAGCCCTCGTCGTGGAATAGGTATCGCTCGACGACCTCGACCGCTCACTGGGCCAGCCACGCCAGCACATCCGCAGCGGGGAACCTCAGGGGCACTGTTGCGTTGGTGGATGACTGGCTGGGGCAGGCTGTGCTGATGCGTCGTCGCCACCGTCGAGTGCCTCCGCCGGGGTCCAGCGTCGCTGGGTTCCGGTTCCCCCGTGAGGTCATCGTGCTGGCGGTGCGCTGGTACCCGCGCTACGG
>JBOHFY010000369.1:0-3657 GCA_050699895.1 Pseudonocardiaceae bacterium | reverse complement strand
TCAAGGTGCCGAAATCCGCCTACGACCTGGGAGCCAAGGCGGGAGCGGCGGGCGCCGGCTTACTTCTTAACACCCCCGTCACCAGAAACGTCCTCGTGCAGCCCGTCCTGGACGCGCTAGGACAGGTGGTGGAGAGGGTCGGCCGCGAGGCCTTCACCGCCCGTCACGAGACAGAGCCCCAGATGACCGACAAGATCGAATAGCCTCTGCGATCGGGTATTTTCGAGTCAACTCGGGACATCCTCTCCCGGTGACGCCAGCCGGTTGTCACTGCTCCCGCCGCAGGTTGAGCAAGCCAGAGAGGTCGGGTAGGTGCGGCGCATTACTGCGTCGCACCCCCTCAGGCCAACAGTGATGAACCACCGCCCTGACCGTTGCCCATCCCCGGGTGAAGTGCCGCACCAGGGGTGCTTGCCAGTGCGCTGCGAAGCGGCTCGTCAGCAGTTAGCAAAGCTCGTCAGCCAGCACTCGGATGTGCTCGGTGAGCGCGCGTGCTTGCGTGTCGGCACCGCGTTCGCGCATCGCGGCGCACACCCGGCGAAGCTCTCGGGTGGCCAGCGCGGAGCCGGTCGCTGTCGCCAGCTCGGCGGCGCGAGTCGCCGCGATCAGCTTCCCTCAGGTCAATGGCTACCGTGCCACCTTCTCACCAGGGAACCTCCACGTTCCCGCTCTGTGCTGACCAGACCCAACCCGGTCCTTGGAGTTCACGCCGGGGTGTCCCTTAACCGCAGGTCACAGTGGAGCCGACGCGGGGACTCGAACCCCGAACCTACCGCTTACAAGGCGGTTGCTCTGCCAGTTGAGCTACGCCGGCGGGTGCGACAGCCATGGTAAGGGAACCGGGTTCCCGCCGCGCCGCTAGTCTCGGTGGGTAGCGGTGCGGACGAGGAGGGTAACCCGTGACCGACGCCACGAGCACCGCAGCGGATTTCGTGGTGGTGGCCAACCGGTTGCCGGTGGACCTGGAACGCTTGCCCGATGGCACGCAGCGATGGAAGTCCAGCCCGGGCGGGCTGGTCACCGCGCTGGAGTCGTTCCTGCGCGCGCGCAGCGGCGCGTGGGTCGGCTGGCCAGGTGTGCCCGACGCCGAGGTGGAGCCCATCGCCGATGGCGACACCACCTTGCATCCGGTGACGCTGTCCGCAGCGGAGCTCACCGATTACTACGAGGGCTTCTGCAACGCGACAGTGTGGCCGCTCTACCACGATGTGGTGGCTCCCCCGATGTTCCATCGACACTGGTGGAACGCCTATATGCAGGTCAACGAGCGGTTCGCCGCAGCCACCGCCACAGTCGCGGGCGACGGGGCGACTGTCTGGGTGCAGGATTACCAGCTGCAGCTGGTGCCCCGGATGCTCCGGGAGCTGCGGCCGGACCTGCGGATCGGGTTCTTCCTGCACATCCCGTTCCCGCCAGTGGAGCTGTTTATGCAACTGCCCTGGCGCACCGAGCTGATCCGCGGCTTGCTCGGCGCTGACCTGATCGGGTTCCAGCTGCCCGGCGGCGCGCAGAACTTCCTGTTCCTGGCGCGCCGGCTGGCCGGGATGTCGGCGACCAAGAGCGCGGTGGGGATGGGCACCAAGCCCGGCCAGGTCACCGTCGGCGACCGGACTGTCCGGGTCGGTGCCTTCCCGATCTCCATCGACTCCACCGCGCTGGACAAGCTGGCCCGCAGCCGGCCGACCCGCCAGCGCGCCGCGAAGATCCGCGATGAACTGGGCAACCCCAGGACCATCGTGCTCGGGGTGGACCGGCTGGACTACACCAAGGGCATCGACGTCCGGCTGCGCGCGCTGGAAGAGCTGTATGCCGAGAACCGAATCCCAGCTGAGGACGTCGTCATGGTGCAGCTGGCCACCCCCTCACGCGAGCGGGTGGAGCACTATCAGCGCATGCGCGCCGGCATTGAGCAGGCCGTCAGCCGGATCAACGGTGAATTCGGCCGGGTGGGCCACCCCGCGGTGCACTACCTGCACCAGTCGATGCCGCGTAGCGAGCTGGCCGCGCTGTTCGTGGCCGCGGACGTCATGCTCGTCACCCCCGTGCGGGACGGCATGAACCTGGTGGCCAAGGAGTACGTGGCCTGCCGCAGCGACCTGAGCGGCACGCTGGTGCTGTCCGAGTTCGCCGGCGCGGCGGCCGAGCTGACCAGCGCGTTCCTGGTCAACCCGCATGACCTCGACGGCATCAAGAATGCCATCGAAGCGGCCATCACCATCGATCCCGAGGAGGGGCGCAGGCGGATGCGGGCACTGCGCCGGCAGGTGATGACCCACAACGTGCAGCGCTGGGCGCGCTCCTTTCTGGCCGCCCTCGACGCCTCGTGAGTGCGCCGCCGCCGGTTCTGCCCGACCTGTGGCGAAGCGGCCTTTCTGCTGTCGGCGGGTCGGCGGTTGCGCGCACTCTGCCGGGAAGACGCCAACCTGGAGGAGCACCTCTTCGGTGTGGATCTTCATGAGGCCTCGCTGAGCTGGGCGAGCGCCGTCCTGGAGTCCGAGGGCCGTTCCGCGCACCTGCTGGCTGCGGACTTCTTCGACGTCGCTACCCCGGACCAGCTGGGTGCGCCGCTTCCCGCTGTTTTCAGCAGCTAGAGGCTGTGGCCGACGAAGTCGGCAGATCGAGTCAAGTGTGGGTTATGCGGTGAATCCGGCCTGTTGGGTGAGTTGGTTGAGGGCGCGTTGGTAGTTGCGCGCGGCGGCTCGTCGTGGGGTGGGCTGGGGTGGGTCGGGGTCAGTGAGTGCGGCTAGTCTGGGTTGCGGGAGCCGGGTGTGGATGTGGATCAGCAGCATCGCGTGGTGCAGCCCGGTGTCGGTGATCTTGTAGCGGTGTGTCCCCGGGATCCGGGTGATCAGCCCGTGACCGCGCAGCCTGCGGCGATCGCAGCTCATCTGTCCCGCGGTGATGGTGCCGGCTTGGTGGCCCAGCAGTGGCGCGAGGATGGCGCGCAGATCGCGGTTGGCGAAGCCGTGGGGCAGGAGCCGGAACACCACCAGGGCGTGGAGCAACACTTGGGCGCGTCGGTCGGTGAATCGCAGCCCGGGGATCCGGGTGCCGGTGATTAGGGGGTCGTTGAGGGTGGTGAATACCTCCGCGGCGCGGATCGGGTTGTAACTACTACAGTAGCCGCACTATGTGATCTCAAACCGTGATCATGACGTCCGAGGTGTGGCGCACAGTCCCCCTGGCGATGCCACCCAGCGCGCAACCGGGCACGCCACGACCAGCGACAACACCTCGAAATCACAGGATGCGGCTGTCGTACTAAGCCTGAATCCACCGGCTAATTTTGAGTGATTATTTTAAGGCCGTGTTCGGTGTTGTGGATCATGTTGTGTGGTTGCGGGCAGACGGATACCGCTGGTCTGCCCAGCTTTTCCACTGCGCATGCTCCGGTCGGGCCTGGTGAGGCTGGTGTTTATGCTGTTCAGGCTGTGCGTGGTGGGGCATGGGTCGCGGTGAGCAAGTTGCCGAAAGCGCCTTGGTGTGGCCAGTTGAGCGGCAGGTGCAAGGTGATGCGGCGGGATCGTCGGGCGATCCGGGCGGCCACGGTGATCAGATGGCGGCGCAGAGTGCCGGTACGCGCTGTGGCGTGAAACAGGCTCGCCAGGCAACCGGCGGCGCGGGTGAGGTTGTGGGCGATGGCCGCCAGCGTCAACC
>JBOHFY010000368.1:0-2501 GCA_050699895.1 Pseudonocardiaceae bacterium | reverse complement strand
GGATGTCATCGACTTCACCCAACCGGTGCCGGCTTACCAGCCGGTGGCGCCGCTGAATTCGCCCCGTAAGCACCCCAACGCCACCCTGTTACCCGACCGCACCGTGCTGGTCACCGGCGGCTCGGCCCGGGGGGAGGACTCTTCGGTGGCCACCAACCACGCTGAGATCTTCGACCCCGCGCACCCGGAGCGGGGCTGGATCCAGGTCGCTGAAGCATCGGTGACCCGGATGTATCACTCGGTGGCGCTGCTGCTGCCCGATGGGCGGGTCATCACCGCCAGCGGCAACCCCGACCAGGGCCACCAGGTGAACTGGGTGCCCCCGGACCCCAACGAAGAACTGCGGATGGAGATCTACTCCCCGCCCTACCTGTCCCGAGGGCCACGGCCGGCCATCGACGCGGTACCGACCGAGTGGCGTTACAGCCAGACAGTCGACATTGCCACTCCGGACGCCGGCACCATCCAGTGGGCCAGCCTGATCAGCCCCGGAGCGACCACCCACTCGTTCAACACCAGCCAACGCCTGGTGGATCTACCCATCACCGCCCAGGGCGGCACCACCGTCCAAGTCCAGGTCACCGGTGAACCCAACCTGGCCCCACCCGGCTGGTACATGCTCTTTCTCACCAACACCGATCAAGTCCCGTCGGTCGCCCGCTGGGTACATTTGGCGGCCGCTCCCACCGCCGCCATCCCACCGGGCGCCTACGCCCAGACCGTGGTGAACACCGCGGGGCTGGTCGCCTATTGGCCGCTGGCCGAAACCAGCGGCACCGTCGCCTTCGACATCGTCGGGGACCACCACGGCAGCTACTACAACCGCCCCCACCTCGGCGCCGCCGGCCCCGGCCCAGCCCCCGCGGTCACCGTCAACGGGATAGATCAGTACGTCCTGCTGCCCCGCGACGTGCGCAACGACTTCAGCCTTGAACTGTGGTTCGCCACCCACGGCGGCGTCGGCACCGCCATCACCCAGTGGTGGCAGGGAGCCGGCCTGCTCGACGCTGAGGTCCCCGGCGTGGTCGACGACTTCGGCACCTCTCTGGACGCCACCGGGCAAGTCTGGGCCGGCACCGGCAACCCCGACACCTCCCTGCACTCCGCCCCCGGCCTGGGCGACGGCACCTGGCACCACCTGGTGTTCACCAGAACCCAGGCCACCGGAACCCTGACCCTTTACATTGACGGCGCCCAGGTCGCCACCGGCCACGGCGGCACCCAACCACTCACCTCCGCTCCTGGGTTGCGAATCGGAGTTTTGCAAAGCGGGGTCAACTTCCTCTCCGGCAGCGTTGCCGACGCCGCTATCTACGCCACCGCGCTACCCGCCGCCACCGTGACCGCCCACTTCACGGCTCGACAGGGCTTCTCCTGAGCCAGTGGGCAACTCACGGGGAAACCCACTAGCGTTCGGGGGCAATGAGTCAGTACGTCGCGGCGATCGACCAGGGCACCACGTCCACCCGCTGCATGGTCTTCGACCACGACGGCCGGGTGGTCAGCGCGGAGCAGCGGGAGCACCGGCAGTACTTCCCCCGGGCCGGCTGGGTGGAGCACGACCCGCTCGAGATATGGGCGAACACCAAGGCCGTCGCGGCCGGGGCGCTGGCCAAGGCTGGCCTGGCCTCGGGCGATATCGTTGCGGTGGGCATCGCCAACCAGCGGGAGACGGCGGTGGTGTGGGACCGGCGCAGCGGCGAGCCGGTGCACAACGCGATCGTGTGGCAGGACACCCGAACCGACCGATTGTGCGCCGAGCTCGGCGGGTCCACCGGCGCCAGCCGCTACCAGCACCGCACCGGCTTGCCGCTATCCACGTACTTCTCGGGCCCCAAGATCCGGTGGATGCTGGACCAGGTGGACGGTGCCCGGCAGCGGGCGCGGGACGGCGAGCTGTGCTGCGGGACCATCGACTCCTGGTTGCTGTGGAACATAACCGGCGGCCAGCACGTCACGGACGCCACCAACGCCTCCCGGACCCTGCTGATGGACCTGGACACGCTGCGCTGGGACGAGGGCATCGCCGAGGAGATGGGCATCCCGACGTCGATGCTGCCGCCGATCCGCTCATCATCAGAGGTGTACGGCACGGTTCGGGAGCCCGCCGCGCTGGCCGGGGTACCCATCGCCGGCATCCTCGGTGACCAGCAGGCGGCCACGTTCGGGCAAGCCTGCCTGTCCGTCGGGCAGGCCAAGAACACCTACGGCACCGGTAACTTCATGCTGCTCAACACCGGCACCGAGCAGGTGCGCAGCCGCCATGGGTTGCTCACTACGGTGTGCTACCAGATCGGGACGCAGGATCCGGTATACGCCTTGGAGGGCTCGGTCGCGGTCACCGGATCGCTGGTGCAGTGGCTGCGGGACAACCTGGGCATGATCTCCGCTGCAGCGGAGATCGAGCACCTGGCGGCGACCGTCGAGGACAACGGTGGCGCCTACTTCGTACCCGCCTTCTCTGGGCTGTTCGCGCCGCATTGGCGCTCCGACGCTCGGGG
>JBOHFY010000367.1:0-1886 GCA_050699895.1 Pseudonocardiaceae bacterium | reverse complement strand
CCAGGATGCGCCCACCCAGGGTGGGAAGCCGTTGTCCCCCGGCGAGGATGACCCCATCCAGGACGCCGGATCGTCGCCGGGGGCATCGATCGCGTCCCGGGTCTGCAGCAGCAACCCGCCGGACAGCGCCCGGAACTCGACACCGCCGCGCTCGGGAGGCGAGGCCACCAGCAGCCGCAGGTTCTTCTTGCGCGCCAGCACGTCCAGGGCGCCCTCGGCGTACGACGGCGCCAGCAGCACTTCGGTGAACACCTCGCTCACCTGCTCGGCCAGCTCGACGGTGACCTCGCGGCTCACCGCGATCACGGCCCCGAACGCGCTCACCGGGTCGCAGGCATGCGCCGCGCGGTGCGCGTCAGCGACATCACCAGAGCTGGACACCGCGATACCGCACGGGTTGGCGTGCTTGATGATCGCCACGCAAGCGCCGTCATGGTCATGCGCGGCCCGCCAGGCCGCGTCGGCGTCGACGTAGTTGTTGTAGGACATCTCCTTGCCATGCAGCTGCCGCGCGCTCGCCAACCCCCGAGCGCCGCCACCGACGTACCGGGCAGCCCGCTGGTGCGGGTTCTCCCCGTAACGCAAGGTGGCCGCCCGCCGCCAGGATGCGCCCACCCAGGGTGGGAAGCCGTTGTCCCCCGGCGAGGATGACCCCATCCAGGACGCCACGGCGATGTCGTAGTCCGCGGTGTGCCGGAACGCGGCGACGGCCAGCGCCTGGCGCCGCGCCAAGGTAAACCCACCGGCCCGGACCGCGTCCAGTACATCGAGGTAGGCCGCCGGGTCCACCACCACGGCCACCGAGGCATGGTTTTTCGCGGCGGCCCGCACCATCGCCGGGCCACCGATGTCGATCTGCTCGACGCACTCGTCACAGCCGGCCCCAGAGGCCACCGTGGCCTCGAACGGGTACAGATTGACGACCAGCAACTCGAACGGCGCGATGTCCAGGGTGGCCAGCTGGGCTACGTGCTCGGGCTTGCGGGTGTCGGCCAGCAGCCCGGCGTGCACCCGGGGGTGCAGGGTCTTGACCCGCCCGTCCAGGCACTCTGGGAAACCGGTGAGCTCTCCGATCCGGGTCACCGGCACTCCCGCGTCGGTGAGCACGCTCGCCGTCGAGCCGGTGGAGAAGATCCCGACCCCAGCCGCGTGCAACCCCGTGGCCAGCTCCAGCAGCCCAGTTTTGTCCGACACGCTCAGCAGCGCCCGGCGCACCGGCCGGCGATCCTCGGGGGTCATGGCAGTACGACCTTATCCTCCGGGGACGGTGCACCCCTGGCGGGCCACGTCGGCGACGACGTCCACCAGCAGCCGCCGCTCCACGATCTTGATCCGCTCGTGCAGCCGCTGCTCGGTATCGCCGGGCAGCACCTCGACGGCGCGCTGGGCCAGGATCGGGCCGGTATCCACCCCGGCGTCCACCAGGTGCACGGTCGCGCCAGTCACCCGGACCCCGCGGGCCAGCGCCCTGGCCACCGGGTGCAGGCCGGGGAACGCGGGCAGCAGCGCGGGGTGGGTGTTGAGGATGCGGCCGCCGAAGCGGTCCAGGAACACCGGGCCCAGGATCTTCATGAACCCCGCGGTGACGACCAGATCCGGCTGGTGCGCGGCGAGAGCCTCGGTGAGCGCGGCGTCCCACGACGCCCGGTCGGGAGACTGGGCCAGCTCGACGACGAAGGTGGGCAGCCCGCGCTCCTCGGCGCGCCGCAGCCCCCCGGCGTCGGCCCGGTCCGCACCGACGGCGACGACCCGGGCGGGATAGTCCGGGCCGGCGGCGTCGAGCAAGGCCTGCAGCAGCGTCCCGGTACCGGACACCAGGACAACAACGCGGATCGGTACTCTTCGCCGCTGCACGGCGAAGAGTACCCGTGAGTGGCGATACGAGC
>JBOHFY010000366.1:0-6109 GCA_050699895.1 Pseudonocardiaceae bacterium | reverse complement strand
TCGTCGCGGAGCGCCTCCAGGGCCCGCTGGGCGGTCGACACCGACACATCCCACTCGTCCGCCACGCGACGGATGGAAGGCAGCTCGTCCCCAGGCTTCAACTTCCCCGCCCGGATCGCCTCCTGGTAGTACGCCACTACCTGCATGTACGGCGGCCTGCGGTCCACGGCTGGCATGGGAGGTAAGTGTACGTCCTCTCAGGTCTGTGTTGATCCTCAGTACTTCATGCTTGCCAAGTGTACTGATGCTCACTATACTATTGCTTGTCCGTGCAGTAAAGAGCCCCGGCTGGTGTTCGAGCACCGGCCGGGGCGGTCATCGATCCTTGGAGGGCGTCGATGCAGGTTGAGCGTACCCGGGTGTACCGGGTGAGGGATGTGGCTGGGCATTTTGATGTGTCGGTCGCGACGATCTATCGGGCGATTGAGTCCGGGCGGTTGAGGGCGTTGAAGCTGGGTACCGGTACCGGCACGTTGCGGGTGACGGGCGCCGCGGTCTTGGCTTACGCGGAGGCGTGCGTGCAGGCCGCGTACCGGTCGTGGTTCCCCGGTGGTGTGCCGGGCGCTACCACCGGGCAGGCTGGGGAGTCGTCCCCCGGCGAGCCGCTGGGTGAGGTGACTCGGTGATGGGCCGGCCGCGGGGAGTTCCTGAGCGGCGGACCGTTGGTGGGGATTGGCGTCACCGGGCGGCGTGCCGGGGCGAGGATCCGGAGTTGTTTTTCCCTGTTGGTGGCGATGGTGCGGCGCTGGCGCGGGTCGCGGCGGCGAAGGCGGTGTGCGCGGGCTGCCCGGTGAGGGCTGAGTGCTTGGCGTTCGCGCTGGTAGCGATCTCGGATGGGGTGGCGGGTGGCCTGACCGCCGAGGAACGTGCCCAGCTCCGCCGGGCGTCCCTAGTGCCGGCGACGGTGGGTTGTTCCGGGAAGCCACGCGCTGGCGCCGATGAGCTGGTCGTGGCCGCCTTAGCGGCCGGGCGGTGGGTGAGCGGCCCGTCGACTCTGGAGTTGGCGTTGGCCGCGGTCGGGTTGTGGGAGGCCGGGCGCGGTTCCCGGTGGATCGCGACTCATCTTCGGGTGGCTGACTGGCGGGTCTACCGGTGGGTTCAGCGGCACCGCGCTGGGCTGCCGTTAGCGCCACGAGGCGGGCGCGGGGCGGGGGTGTCGGCATGACGCTGGTTTACTCCCTCGGCGCCGCGTTCGAGGACGTGTCCCTGGTGGTGGTTCGGTCGGGTCTGCCGTTGGACCGTGACCGCAGGTTCCGGGCGGCGAGTCTGCTGCACACACTTGTCCGCGCTGGGCGGGTGGCGGGGCTGCCCGATGACCCGGGTCGCTGGCCGGTCGGGCATCCGGTGGCCTGGGTTGTGGCGAGTCTGCGTGGTGCCGGTCCGGCTCGACCGGTGGGCGATGGTGGCCTGGTGCCGGCGGAGTCCTCTCCGTGGGCGCTGCGGGAAGCCGCGCGCGAGATGCGGATCGCCCTGGACCTCACCGCGGCGGTGCTGGATCAGTTGCCCGAGCCGGAGCGGGCCGAGGAGCAACGGTGCCGGTGGCTGGCCCAGCGGGAGATTGACGACCTGCTCCAGCAGGCCGACTACATCGAGGTCGACCACAGTGAGCTTCCCACCGCCGGGGAACTGGCCGGCTACGACGCTGCGCTACTCGCCCGGCGGGGCGCCCGATGACGACGCCAGCCGTGGTGGGTATGCACGGCGTGCACGCACCTCTCGACGCCTGACCTGGCCGCTGTCGGCCCTGGGACCACCGCCTGCCCGCTGTGTGGCGGGTGGGCCCGCCTCGCGCGACTGACTTCCCCCACTCTGTGATTGAGGAGAACCGGAATGGTACAGGTTTCTACTACTGGGACTGTCCACAATGGCCAGTCACCGGGGTCATGGGATTTGATCACCGCTGCTCAGGGGGGTGATCGGGATGCTTTCGGTCAGCTCTACACCCGGTACGCCCCCGAGGTGGCACGGTTCGTGGGGCCCCGGGTGGGTGGGAATCGCCCGCTGGTCGAGGACCTGACCAGTGAGACGTTCACCCGTGCCCTGGGCCGGATCGGGTCAGTGTGTGATCAGGGTCGGGATGTGGGGGCGTGGTTCACCACGATCGCCCGGAACTTGATCACCGATCACTACAAGTCCAGCCGGACCAAGCGGGAACGGGCCACGGCCGACCCGCGGCACCAGGCCCTCGCGGTGCTGGATGACCACAGCCCCGAGCGGGCGGTACTCCAGCGTGAGACAGCGCGGGAGGTGCTGCGCGCGGTGGCGGGGCTGCGCTCGGCGGCGCAGCGGGAGTCCATCCGGCTGCGGTTCCTTCAGGAGCGCTCGGTCGCGGAGACGGCCGAGGTGATGGGGCGAGCGCCGGGCGCGGTGAAGTCGCTGACCCACCGCGCGCTTGAGGGACTGCGGGCCCAGCTGGCCGCCGATGCCGAGCGGGCACCCGTACCGCCTGAGACCACGGACCCGATGGCGGGCGCGAGACGCGCGGTGGCGTTGGCCCACCAGCGGATCGCCGCCACCACGCGGCGGGCCACCGATCACCACGAGGACGAGCGGGCGGCGCGCCGCGAGGTCGAGGACCAGGCGAGCGCCCACCAGCGTGCGGATGGCCGGGGCGAGCTGGCGCTGGCTGAGGGGGTGGCGTGATGGGGGTGATCTTGGTCTCGTATGGGGACGACGCTGGTGACCATGAGGGTTACGCCGCGCAGGTGCTCGATGACGGCTCCCTGACCGGTGTCTACAGCGACGACACGCGCGCCAGGATGGTCGGGCGGGTCGTCGCGGCGTGCGACTGCGGGTGGACGGGCTCAACCCGGTACCCAACTCGGGACCCGTTCGATGAGGCGGCCCACGCGCTGGCTCTGGCTGAGTGGGAACACTCCCACGCCCGGCCAACCCTCGACCGTCTCCGCGCCCTGCACTGGGACCGGCTCGGTGGCATGGTGCGGCAGCTGGCTCAGTCACACGTCACCACCACCCGCACCCGGTTCACCGATCTCCCGCCGGAGGCACAGCGGGATCTCCTGGACCGCACGCTCACCGCGCTGCACCGCGCCACCGAGCTGGTCCTCCACCTTCGCGGCTCCCTGGACACCGGTCCCGCGAGCGGGGGTGACCGGTGACGAACAACCCGATGGTGGGTGGGGCGATCCTGGTCTGGTTTCTCGGCGCGGTCGTGGGTTGGTTCGTGGGGTGGGTGGCCCGGGGTGATTTCAACCGGGCGTGGTATCGGGGCACAGCGGCGCGGCTCGCGGCGACCCAGGCCCAGCTCGCTGAGGCCCTCGGGGAGCTGGAGGAAGCCCATGCCTGGTGGGAGGCCCAGCGGGGGTCCCCGCCGGTGGCCCCGGTGGTGCATGTGCACGTCGCGGCGCCGCTGCCCTGGGCGGCGCACCACCCGGCACCCCTGCACGGGACCCACATCGTCGATGCCATCACGGGCCCGCCAGTCAGGGAGGTCCGGTCATGACCATTACACCGGTGGCCGGCCCGGAGCCGGCGCCGTTGTCCCCGGCGGTGCGGGTGGTCACGGTGGTGGCTGTGGTGGTGGTCGCGGTCATCGCGGCGGTCGTGTCCTACAGCCACCTGCGCCAACTCGCGGAGCGGGCGGGGGAGGCGTGGCGGTCCTCCTTGGTCCCGTTGTCCATCGACGGCCTGGTCGTGGCCGCGTCGATGGTGCTGCTCACCCGGCGGCGCACCGGGCTCCCCGGAGGGCCCCTGGCCTGGGGCGCGCTCGGTGGGGGTGTCCTGGCCAGCCTCGCCGCGAACATGGCCGACGCCCAACCTGATGTCACCGCCGTGCTGGTCGCGGGCTGGCCAGCGGTGGCATTCGCGGTGGCCTTCGAACTACTCCTCCAACAGCGCCGCGCGCAAGACACCGTCCCACCGCCACCCGCACCCGCCCCGGTGACCACACCTGACCCGACGCCCGAGCTGGCGCTGGAGCCGCTGCCACAGCGTTACCCGACGGTCTCGGGGCCTGCGGTCGCCGCCGTACCGGTCGACCCGGCACCGCTCGCGGACTCGGCCGCTGGCCCAGTGGGTGGTGAGGAGCTGCTCGCCCGTGTGCGGGGGCTGCTGGCCGAGGCGCGGGCGCAGGGCCGGCGGGTGGGGCGCCGGGCGGTCGCGGCGGAGCTGGGTGTCAGCGAGCACCAAGCCCGCGTCGCCCTGGATCTGCTCGACCGCGTTCCACACACCATCGACCATCCCGGAGACGCGACGCGATGAATGAGCCTGTTACCACCCTGATCGGCGACCTGACCAGCGACGTCGAGTTCCGTATCGAGGATGGCATGCCGGAGGCGAGCTTCACGGTGACGTGGAGTCCGCCGTGGTTCGACAAGCCCTCAGGTACCTGGATCACCCCCGCGTCGCTGTCGGTGCGGTGCACCGCCATGGGCGAGACCGCGCGGAACATGGCCGTGTGCCTGGAGCGGGGCGACCGGGTGATCGTCACCGGTTACCTGCGCCAGAGATCTTCCGCGACCCGCGAGGGCGAGAGGCGCCGCGCGATCGAGCTGGCCGTCACCGAGGTCGGGGCGTCACTGCGGTTCACGCAGATCGAGGTCACCCGCCCTGGTCGGGCTATCCCACCGGTGAGCGGTCAGGACGAGCCGCCCGCCTGACCCGGTTCTCCCGCTGGCCGGGTCTGTCCTTCAGTGCCCGGCCAGCGGGCTCCCCTCCAGCGAATGCCCGCGCCAGTCGGCGCTGTCCTGAACGGAGTACGCACGTGAGCACCACGACGACCGTGTTGGTGGTGGGTACGGGTCTCGCGCTGGGCACCTCGGTGTTCCAGTGGCGCCGCCGGGACCGGCTAACCGCGGTGTTACTCGCGGCCGGTGCGGTGGTCTTGACCGCGTTCGTAAGCCTTGTCCTCACGGGCACGGTGCTGCTGTGCGGGGCCGCCACGGCCTACCACCGCCGAACACGCACGGCCTCGGTCGTGACCCGCTGGGGTGCCCGCGCCCGGCGTACCCGCGGGGTGGCGTCCACGGTGCACATCCTGCGCCACGGCAGCGCCCTGGCCCTGCGCCGCAGCGCCGTGACGGTCCGCCCGTCGCACGCGAGCAAGACCCGCGTGGAACGGGCCCGGACACCCGCGACGGAGTTCGCGGTCCCGTTGTGCCGCACCGGCCCGCTCCGGGTGTGGGCGTCAGTGGAGGACGTGGTGTGCGTGTTCGGTGGGCCCCGCAAAGGCAAAACCGGATGGCTGGCCGGGCGGGTCATCGACGCCCCCGGCGCGGTCCTGGTCACCAGCACCCGCCTGGACCTCCACGACCTCACCAGCGGGCTACGGGCGACGCGGGGCCCGGTGTTCGTGTTCAACGCGGTCGGGTTGGGGGACCTGCCGAGCACGATCACGTTCGACCCACTCACCGGGTGTACTGACCCGGCGACGGCGTCCGAGCGGGCGACGGATCTGCTGTCCGGGGCCGGTCGCGGCCCCGGGGGTGGGGATCACGAACACTGGGAGAAACAAGCCCGCCGGGTCCTGACCGCCCTGCTGCACGCCACCGCGCTCGGCGGCCACGGGATGCACGAGCTCCTGCGGTGGGTGGCCAACCCTGATACCGCCGCCCGCCAGGTCCTCAGCCTCCTGCGCCGCTCACCCGCCGCCAGCGCCTACGTCCCCGACGCGGAACAGTTCCTCACCACCAACGACCGGACCCGCAGCTCCATCACCTCCACGATCATGCCCGCCCTGGGGTGGCTATCCAGCCCCGCCGCGTGCACCGCCGCGTCTGGCGGAACTCCGTTTGACGTGACCGAGCTCCTGGCTACCGACGCGGTGGTGTATCTGCTGGGTGCGGAGGAGTCCCAGGTCGCCCCCCTGATGGCCGCGCTGACCGGGCACATCGCCCGCGAAGCCCGCCGCATCGCCGCCACCAAACCCTCCGGGCGCCTGGACCCGCCACTCACCCTCGTCCTCGACGAATGCGCCCTCACCGCGCCGGTCCCGCTGGACTCCTGGACCTCCGACATGGGCGGGCGCGGCGTCACGATCCTCGCCGCCTTCCAGTCCCGCGCCCAGTTAATCAACCGGTGGGGTACCGCCGGGGCGGCGGTCATCCTGAACAACACCACCGCGACCATGCTCTTCGGCGGCACCCAAGAC
>JBOHFY010000365.1:0-5545 GCA_050699895.1 Pseudonocardiaceae bacterium | reverse complement strand
TGCGACCTCTGGGTTATGAGGCGCATCGACATGCGTCCCGAGCGTACTCAGGCGTCCCGCATCACCGCACTGACCTCACTCAATGAGTGCGACCCGTCTCAGCCGCCCCACCCGTTCGCGATGCGTCACCAGCCGTCCCGTGACTAACGGCGTGCACAGACGGAGCGTCGAGTCGTTGACAAGATGGGGGTGCTCTTTATGACGTCACATGACGACCAGCCGGGCCGGGTTTGGCTTGATGTGCCCTATGCGGAGAAGAATCAGGCCAAGAGCCATGGTGCCCGGTGGGACCAGGCCGCCAGGCGCTGGTACGCGCCCGCGCCAGCGGTGAGTGGTCTGGCTCGTTGGGCCGCGTTGCCCCAGATCCTGGATCTCCTGCCCGGTGAGGACCGCTCGCTTGGTTCTGGCTTGTTCGTGGACCTGGTGCCGTCCTCCTGCTGGTTCACCAACGTGCGGTCCTGCGTCGTCCCCCAGGACTGGGAGCGACTCAGCCGGATGATCACCAGCCGGGCCGGGAGACGCTGCGAAGCCTGCGGCCAGGCCGAGGACCCACCCACCGGGCGCCGGTTAGAAGCACACGAGCGCTGGACCTACGACCAACCGAGCGGTGTGCAGGCGTTGCGCCGCCTGATCTGCCTGTGCGACCAGTGCCACACCGTCACCCACTTCGGGCTCGCCGGAATCAGGGGCCTGGCCGAGGTGGCGCTGGCTCACCTGCGCACCGTCACGGGCATGACCGACCAGCACGCCCGCGCCCACATCGGTGACGCCTTCACACTGTGGAAGGACCGCTCGGCCCGCACGTGGACCCTCGACCTGAGCATGCTGACCACCGCTGGCGTGACCCTCGCGCCACCACCCGACCCCGCAGGCCGTGTCCACGCCGCCGAAGGAACCCTCCGTGGCCTCCGCCGCCCGACCTGACCCGGCGTGCCTGTGGCCGGGATTCAGCGTAGGCAGTCCAGGCACATCCAGCCGGGTGCCTCGTCATACAGGCTGGTGCCCGTGACCAGGCGCTGCCCGCAGCGGGCGACATACACCCCCTCGGGGTGCTCGGCGTCCTCATCAATGGCGTGGGAACGCCAGTCCAACGAGGACACGCCCCAGCGCGGTGCGGCGCCCACCGGGGGTCCCGCACCGGCCGGCGCGGGTCGCCGCACGTCCGCACCCGGCTCCTGGACGGCGGGTAGCCAGGGTGGCGGCTGTTCGCTCATCGGCGCGGCCACGTCCTGAGAACCTCGAACAGGACCGTCGTGCCGTCAGCCATGGTGGACCTCTCCTGTCGAGCACGGTGAGCCCAGGTAGCCGACTGTGACCGGGCCGGTGGCTGTGGCGTCGGGGGTGGAGCGCTGGCGTGCCACCACCCGCACGCGCCGAGCACGGCTGGCGTAGGCGCGCTCGCATTCCCCACGGCGCACCAGCTCCGCCACCGTCACCTCCACGATCGCGCCCAGCTGGGGCCGCCACCAACTCAACCGCGCGCGGCGATGCCGACCCGCCCGCCGCTGCCGCGGGGAGCTAGCCCCGGTCGGCATGGGAGGCCCCTGAGCGCAGTGCCTCCGCGAGCACCCGCTGCACCTCATCAGCACTCGGCGGAACCGATGAGGCGCCGTCATCGAGCGGCGGTATTCGCCACCGCGGCGGTGGGTACCCGACCATCGCCGTGGGCGGCAACGCCACCCACTCACCTTTCCCGCGCAGGCACACCGACGCGGCGGCCAGGTCATCCCGTAGCGTGCCCGAGCCGGTGGCCACCACCAGCACCCACCGCGACGGTGCCAGCGCCGTGGCGACCGGCACCACGAGATCAGCATCCGCCAGTGCCGGCAGCAGCTCAGCCACCCGGAAGGGCACGTCCAGGGCGTCGATGCCGCGCCCGCAGACCAGCAGCACCCCGTAGGGCTGCCGGCCCCAGACGCTCCACGCGTGGTCTGGGTCCGTGACCGCCGCGTCCCGGTTCTCCAGGAGCGGCCTCATCTCCGCGAAGCCCTCTGAGTCGGTCCCGAACCTGCCGGGCACCACCGGCCAGCCCCGGCACACCGCTTCGAAAGCGGCCCGCCGCAACCGCTCCCCGTAGGTGTCCGCCTGGGTCACTGCCGCGACACCGCCCCCACAGCGGTACTCCTCCCGGTCGATCTGTCGTGTGGAAGGTGGCGGCCCCGCGAGGTTCGTCGCCCAAGAAGCGGGGCCGCCACCACTCACCGCCACTCCGAAATAGAGGGGAAGAGCGACGGCATGTCCTGATCTTGCCCGGCTCAGGACACGCGTGGGAAGCCCAGAATCATGCCCTTGTCAAGAGATGGTTAGAGGGAGGATTCCTATGTACACACCAGGGTGGCGATCCAGTGCCGCAAGTGCGCGACCTCATCAAGGTGCTGGTACACGGCGGCGTAGCCGGACAGTTCGCGCAAGTGCTCGGCCGTGCGGCGGGAGCGGATCTTGCCGGCGAGGTCCAGAGCCGCGTGCCCGATGGCGGCGGCCTGGAGTGGGTCGCCGGTGGCCATCGTGAGACTGGCCATCTTGATCAGGGCGTGTGCCTGGGGTTTGACAGCGGTGTGCTCGGCGGCCGCTGTGGTGAGCCGGTCAGTGGCGTGCGTGAGGCTGTGGCCGAGCATCGCTAGATCGAACAGGGCTGCCCCGGTGTTCCCGGCAAGGAAGGCCGCGTTGTAGTTGGCCAGGATTGGCGGGTCGTTGGTGGGGGCGGAGCGGGCGAAGTGGTCCTCGGCCGCTCCGATGGCGGTCAGTGTCTCCTCGACTCGGTGCATCTTGGCCAGTGCCCGGCTTCGGTCGGTGTGCAGCATCGCTTGCACGGTCTCGCTCAGTCGATCGGCGCGGACCAGACCCTGTTCGGCCCGCGTAAGTCCCTCGTCGGGCCGCCCGATCCAGGTCGCCTGCGCCGCCATGTCTGTCAGGACATGTGCCCGCAGGTTCCAGTCCTCGGCTTGCTCGGCACAGGCCAGCGCGAAGCCGAATGCCCGGCTGGCGTCGTCGTGGGCGTAAACCTCGAAGGACATGTAGCCGGCGATGTTTGCGAGGTCGCCGACCGCAGAGAACAGCTCGGGGCGCAGCTGGTCCGGGCAGGTCGCCTCCAGCAGGCCAGCCGACCAGCGCAGCTGAGCCATGGCGGCCTCCCGGCCCAGCCCACCACCGTAGGTGTAGAGCCAATCTGAGAACACTTGTGTGGCGGTGCGGACCTGTTCGATGTCGGTCGCGCCGACCCGCGCGGGGATCGGGGTGGGTTCGCTGTCTCCCAGGAGCGCCGCGAGAGGCTCCCCCAGGGCCACGGCGCCCACGCCCAAGGCGGTGTGGTTGAACTGCCTACGCTTCACGTCGTCCCGCTTCACCACTTTCCGTCGGGCGTTGACGAACCCCAACGCGGAATCGGTCGGCGCACCCAAGATCGCCCGGAAGGCTTCTCTGTACACCGTACCAGGCCATCGGATGAGGCCTTGTTCGAGTTTGCCGATATAACTCGCGGTGAGTTTCGAATTCTTGTTGTTGCAGTGGTTCCAGATCCAGGTGTTGACCAGCTCGGCGAGTTCCTGTCGAGACAGGCAGGCGTCCGGGTTGGCGAGTGAGGCGGTGCGTTCCCGCGCCGCCCGAAACTGGTCATTCGCTGTGGCCAAGGCCCCGCCTCCTGTCAGGTGACGCTGGTCTGCTGAGCACTGTTGTGGGCACTGAGTATATCTCCATTTCGTGTCCAGAGATGCAGTACTTGGCGTGTTCGGCGCGGTGGAGGATGAACCGGCGAAGCGGCGGCCCTCCCTCCGGTTTGACCCGCTCATGGCCGCGCTAGGTGTGCGCACCCTAAACCCACCAGCCCGCGACTCCCCCGCACCTCGCCGGACGGGTGATGGATTCGGCTGACTGGCCGGCCCGGCTGTCGGGGTCGTAGCGGCACTCGATCAAGCAGGTTCAGCTTCCAGCATAGGGTTTGGCGTACTTCGTCCCATTTATCCCTCAGAGATTCAATGCTTGACGACGCTACTGATGCCTCTGCACGTAGTTTGGGTCGTTTAGGTAACCATGAACAGGCTCCTCTTGTGCCTGCGAATTCGCCCGATCACCTGAGTAACGTCATCGACCTCGCACACCCGAACGCTCGGCAGATCTACCGCCGCACTGTGCACGGATGCCTCACGAAGAATGTAAGGGAGCACCTGGCGATCTCGGACGAAGTAAACGGACGGTTTCTGGAGCGCCAGAGCGAAGCCCGCCTCGACGAAGACGCTGGACGCTCTGGCCAGGGGCCGGAGGACCACCATCATAAAATTCGCGGACTCCCTCACGGCTACACAGTTGGCCTGCAATGCGAAATCAGGCGTGTCAAAATCATTGGACGTGGGGATGTCCACCCCGGCGAAGAACGCGTGCCACCCGCAGTGTTCTTCTAACGCTACACGGATCTGCTGAGCGTCAGCTAAGGCTTCCCCGTAGTCAGGTCCGGCCGAGGCCATCGGCATGCTAAGAAAGACATCCCAAGTGTTATGCTCGATTCCGGAGCGAGCACGTACCCGATAGAGTCGCAGTAACTCGGAGAAGCTCAGGCCGAGAGTCGTCGGCCCATAACCGGCCTTGTCGATATTCTTGGCCCCGCCCTCGCTCAGGCGCTGCTGTCCGTTCTTCCATTTCGAGACTGTCCCCTCGCCATAGCCGATTTTGATGGCGAAAGCCGCCTGCGTGACATCAAGACGAGCGAGCAGGTGATGGACTTCGAACCTAATCTGATCCTCGATCATGACCGGGGTGGCGGCTTCGAGCTGCTCAGGAGCCAAGATGGGTGGATTTGTGATCACGCGACGACGTCCGCTCCGGTCGTGTCGTCCCGAAGGCCGTACCGGGCCCGCTGAGTTGCCCTCACGTGGTCGATGAACGGCTGAGCGAGAGATTGAACGTCAGGGCCAATCCGAAGCAGGTCTTTCCACCAGGGATAAACCTCGACCAGCTTACGCAAGGCGGTCGAGGCGGCCCCGGCCCCGTCGACCACGGCGACCGGGAGGCCGTAGTCAATGACGGCTGTCAAGACCTCCTCTAGAGTGCCCTCATCTCCGGTGAGAACAAATACGCCGTGCGACTGTTTCACCTGCCATACGTTACGCATGGGGTAATCGAAGTCGGTCTCAACGATCTCGTCCGCACCATCCTCGACCGTCTCACCCACCTTCTCCATCTCCGCTCGAAGAGGGAGGTAATACCGAACACGTCCCCTCTTGGGCTCGGCGCGGTAGCCGTCGATGACGTGTCGGGCAATCCCTGTCCCAGGTCCGCATGCCAGATCGACCCCAGCGCGGGCAAGGAACTGGCCGAGACTCCGACCCTGCTCGCCGTACTCAGCCGCCCTGGCCGACCTCCAGGTGCCGCAGACGAAGATCTGCGTAACTGCGTCAGCGCGAGGATGGAAAGATCCCTCGGTTTCCTTCAACTCGCCGTCCGTTGCTGGCGACTTTCCGGTCTGGCAAGAATGCTCTCGGTTTGTTCCACTGAATCCCATGATTCCCTTGACTCTCTCGATTCGGTGGCTGAACGTCACCCATCACCTGAGGGG
>JBOHFY010000364.1:0-13497 GCA_050699895.1 Pseudonocardiaceae bacterium | reverse complement strand
CGATGATGCACCGGCCAGCGATCTGGATCATCGGCTTGGGGACGGTGTCGGTATAGGGCTTCAGCCGCGATCCCTGCCCACCAGCCAAGATCACCGCCTGCCGCACCATCGCGAGACTCGTCATGCCGCAGACCCTAACGTGCGGTGAGTCCGCCAACCCGGCTCACGCAAGTGCACGTGCAGTGACTGCAACGAGAGCCGCTGACCGTACAATTTGCCGCCTCTCGGCGACGGGCTGCGCACAGCCTGGGCCGATCCGCGGGCTGCACAGCAACCCGATTCCCGGACTCTGAACTATTGTCGCAGGTAGAGAGGCCAGACCAGGGACCAGCAAGCGGGGTTCGCCGTCCACAACCCCTCGAACGACCGCGTGGATACTCCCCCCGGAACTACAGCGCCGCGGACATCACTACCGATGGCCGGCAGGCCGAGCGAGGAGTACAGCGGGTGCCATCCCACACCAACGGAGTTCCGACAGTTTCACCGTCCGGCACCGAACCGACGGTTCCACCGTCCCCGGCAGGATCGACGGTTCCACCGTCCCCGGCAGGACCGACGGTTCCACCGTCCCCGGCAGGATCGACGGTTCCACCGTGCACTGTGTTCAGCAGGGTGACGGTGGTAGCCCCCCGCACCCGCATCGACCTGGCCCTGCCCTCGGACGTCGCAGTGGCCAACTTGTTGCCGATGCTACTCAGGATGGCCGGTGAGGCCAGTCCCGACGGGGGCAGCAAGCACGGCGGCTGGTGCCTGGCCAAGCTCGGCGGCGAGGCGATCGATCCGGACCGCCCGCTGAGCTCGTTGGGCGTGGTCGACGGCGAGCTGCTGCAACTTCGCCACCGCGGCGACAACCCGCCGCCGCCCTTGTTCGATGACGTGGTGGACGCCATCGCGGTGGCCGCCCCGGGCAGCTACCGGCCGTGGACCGAGCGCACCGCCCGCACGGTCGGGATGGTCGCGGCCGGATTGGCGTTGCTGGCCAGCGCCGTGGCGCTGTTCCGAGCCGGGGTCGAAACCGCCGGGGTCGAAACCGGGGTCAATCACTACGGCATCGCCATGCTCGCGGGCGCTGCCGCAGTGGTCGCGCTGATCGTTGGCGCGGTGATCGCCCAGGTGTATGGCGAAACTAGTGTCGGCGTGGTGGTCGCGGCGGGCAGCCTACCGCTGGGTTTCGTCAGCGGGCTCTACTTCGTGTCTGACGGCGTGAGCGTAGCGCACCTTGTGCAGCCGGCGAATCTCCTGCTGGCGTGCACGCTGACTTTCGTGCTCGCCGCCACCTCCATCATGGTGCTCGGCGCTGGGATCACGCCGTTCATCGCCAGCGCCACGGCAGCCGCGCTCGGCGCGCTGGCTTTTCTCGTCGCTATACGTGTCGACCGCCACGCAGGCATCGCGGCGGCGGCTGCCGCAGTGGCGCTCGGCAGCATCTCGGCCTTGCCCCGGCTGACCATCCACCTGTCCCGGCTGCCCATACCCCAAGTTCCCAGCAGCGCCAAGGACCTGAAGGAAAACCCCGACTTCCCGGACTACACCGCGATCGAGCGCCGGGCGGGCCTGGCGCACGAGTACCTGACAGGCATGATCATGGGGTCCGGCGCGGTGGCCGCGATCGGCGCGGTGCTGGCCGCGACCGACCGTCATTTGGGGATTGTGCTGGGCGCGGTGGTCGCCGCCGTGCTGCTGCTGCGAGCCCGGTCCTACCCCAATGGCAACCAGGCGATCGCGCTACTGGCCAGCGGCATGGCTGCGGTAGCCGGGATGATGGCCGAGTTGCTGGTGACGCCCCACGAGCCCAACTTGCTGCTGGCCGGCTTCGGGGGCCTGCTGGCGCTCGCGACACTCGCGCTGATGACCGGGGTGGCCCTGCCCCACCACCGGTTCTCCCCGGTGCTGCGCCGCTCGGTGGACGTGGCCGAAGCGGCTCTCATCGCCTCGGTACTGCCGCTGGCCCTGGGCGTGCTGGACCTCTACCACGCCGTCAAGTAACCGTGAACAGTCCTCGCCGCACCCCGATCGTCGCCGTCGCGGTCGCGTTACTGTGCCTTGCCGGACCGGTGTGGCCAGGTACCGCCCAAGCAGGGGATACCCAGCCTGGCAACCGGCCACCAGGCGCGCCACCTCCGGTGGACCCGGCGGCCCTGCCCACCCCGGCCAGCGTGGACAAGATGCCCTACTTCGTGAACAACGCGGTTAACTCGCAAACCGGCCCGGTCCAGCAGCTGGCGCCCTGCCAGCAACAGGTACCAGACAGCGAACACGACCCGCAGGCCGAGCCGGCGGGGCAACAACTGCTGCGGATCCGGCAAGCTCAGAAATACGCGACCGGACGCGGCCAGCTGGTCGCC
The DNA here is from genome assembly GCA_050699895.1 of Pseudonocardiaceae bacterium. Classification (GTDB taxonomy): domain Bacteria; phylum Actinomycetota; class Actinomycetes; order Mycobacteriales; family Pseudonocardiaceae. Next base: position 11,152 of record JBOHFY010000364.1, on the reverse strand, counting down.
GTGATCGACAGTGGGGTGCAGCCGCACGCCCGGCTGCTCGGCAGACTGACCAACGGCGGGGACTACATCGAAAATCGCGGCGACCTGTTCGACTGCGACGGCCACGGCACCGTGGTCGCCGGCCTCATCGCTGCAGCTCCCGACAAGAGCAGCGGATTCGTCGGGGTAGCCCCCGCCGCGCGGATTCTGTCCATCCGCCAGGCCAGCACCTTCTACTCGGTGCCGCTGCGCCGGCGCGACAACGGCGAAGAGGCCGACAACCCGAGCGCGGGCGACACCGTGAGCATGGCGCAGGCGGTGCTGCATGCCGTGCAGCTGGGCGCCACAGTGATCAACATCTCGGAGGCCGCGTGCTTCCCGGCCAGGCTTGACCAGGACAAGGCGCCGAACCTGCAGGCGGCCGTGCACTACGCGGTGGAACACAACGTCGTCGTCGTGGTGGCCGCGGCCAACACCAGCCCCACCTGCCCGCAGAACAGCCCGGGGGAGGTCACCACGATCTCCTCGCCGGGTTGGTTCGACGATGACGTGCTCACCGTTGCCGCGACCGATAACCACGGCGAGCCGGCGTATTTCTCGCTGCACGGGCCGTGGGTGGATGTGGCCGCACCAGGCACCGATGCGATATCGCTGGCGGCCGGGTGGCCAGGGCTGACCGACGAACTCGTCGACGTCCGCGGTGTGGCTCACGCGCTCGATGGCACCAGCTTCGCCACGCCGTACGTCGCCGGGCTGGCGGCGCTGGTCCGGGAGCGATTCACGAACCTGACCGCGCGCCAGGTGATGCATCGCATCGAGCGGACCGCGCGGCACACCGCCGGCCGCCCTCGGCGCAGCGAAGAGGTCGGCTACGGCCTGATCGACCCAGTCGCCGCGCTCACCACGCCGCTGCCCGAGGAGCGAGGCACCCAGGCCCAGCCGGTGGACCCGACTAAGTTGGACGGCCTCAGCGCGCCGCCACCGCAGGACACGCTGCCACGCACCGTCGCGCTGGTCGGCTCCGCCGCCGCTCTCGGGGCGCTGGGACTGACCATGCTAGTCGTCCAGACCATCAAACGGCAGCGGCAACGCCCCGGCGAGCACGCGAACTAATAATCCGGGATCGGTTCGTAGGCCTCGTAGATTAGCTCGTCGGCCTCGCGGCGCGAGGGTGCCGGGTTGGCCCAGAGTCGCCCTATGCCGCGCCACGATCACAGCGTGTTAGCGCCGGGATAGCCGCTAACATTTCGCGCCGCGCGGACGATAGTAAGGCACATCGGACGGACACGGACGTTCGATCAGCAACCGCGAGGAGTAGCGATGCGGCACGACTACGACTTCGTGGTTCAGTTTCGCCATAACGTCGTGCGCGACATACAGATCCGCGCCATCAACGCATCGCTCCTGGACAACCTCGCTTTAGCGAGTCCGATTTCACGAGTCGTCGAGCAGAAGATCCACCCGTTTGAGATGAAGGCGCACTGGGACAATCCGAAGCTCGACTTCGCCGATGACCTACTGAGACTGTCCGCAGAGGTCCAGGGTGGCACACGGGACGCGATGAAGGGCATCAACCTGACAATGGAAGGCGAGATCCACGCCGACTGTCGACCGAGGGTAGTCACGACCAGGGATGACCAACCTGTGGTGATTCTGACAGCACCTTCCCTGCTAAACCTCGATCTGGCCGATCTGAAGCTCAGCTACGAGGCGGACGATGGACAGCTTTCCTGGCTCGACGCCACGATCGAAGAGACAATTCTTCGCCCCAGTCTCTCCACGTTATTGATGGCGCCGTTGGCCAGCATGCCCCTCAGCTACTTACCGGGCTCCCTGCCGCTGCGTCTCAAACCTACCAACAACGATGTGACCACCGATGGTCTGGTGCTCGCGGACTTGGCTGTCGCACTCGATCCGCAAGCCGAGTCGCTCACACTCGCCATGCGCTGCGTGGCGGAGGCGCCCGCGCCCGCGTGGTTGGTGAATCTGCTCGTGGAGTCACCAGCAAACACGGCGGTGGCGTTGAGCGAGACAGGCCTCAATAGTCTGCTCGGCTGGCTCTGCACCCAGGGGCTGGCCACCGGAACCACCCAGTTCAATGGCCGTTCTGCCTCCTGGCGCTGGATGTACGTCACGGTGACCTTTACCGATGGCGATACCATCCACCTCTCCGGTCAGCTGCTGCGTGATGAGACAACCATCAGCGTCGACACCACTGTGCGGTGTTCACTCACCCCGTCAGCGCAGCTGTCCGTGCGGTTGAGCACTCACGGGCCGCAACCACCGGAAGCTGATCTCATCATTGAGGCCGCAGAGACCTTGATCCGTCGCATCTTCTACTCGGCCACACCAGAACTCGGTTCCACCGAGACACCGCTCCAACGTTTCCTGATCCCGGGCACCGACATCTCCACCGAGGCACCAGCCGTGGATCTGGCGGTACAACACGGATACCTCGTCGCTCGATACACCATGCCACTGGACGAGCGCCGCCTCAGATTCACCATCAAGAAGAAAAAGCCAGAACCCACCATCGTTCAGCCGAAAATTCCGGTTCAAACGGCAACGGGCATGCCCGTTACCATCCTGCTCAACGCCACACTGACCGACTCGGCCGAACTACCATATGATTACGCGTGGCGTATCAACGACGGACCCCTGAAAAGACATCACAACTCGACCGTGACCGTGGTGAAGATCCCGCCCTCAATGACCACTTCCGCTTCCGCGGTGACAGAACCGCAGAAGCTCGCGACCGTCAGCGTCAAGGTCATTGACATTCTCGGCCAGGTCGGCGAAGCGGAGGTTGACGCAACCTACTACCCACCAGCTCCTCCGCCGGACAAAGACCCCACTTCGAGCACAGGGAAAACACAAGATCCCCGGCGACGTTATTGGTGGCCGCCACCTCTCGCTGTCGTCTACGCTGTCGCTGGCAGCTTAATCGGAGGCGTGATCGGGGGTGTGATCGCGTACGACGTTTACGACTATTTCAGTACACATTCCATCAGGCCGATTGTGTCACCAGGGCCAACCGGGGCTCCCGGGCAAAGCGGGGCTTCCGGGCTTCCCGGGGCTCCCGGGCTTCCCGGGGCTCCCGGGCAAAACGGGGCTCCCGGGCTTCCCGGGCCCACCGGAGGCCCCGGGCGAACCGGGGACCCCGGGCTTCCCGGGCCCACCGGAGCTCCCGGGCGAACCGGGGACCCCGGACCCACCGGAGCTCCCGGGCCTCCGGTGACTCCCTATACTCCGGTGACTCCCGGCCCGGTGAAATAGCCGCCAGCAGCTCTAGCGCGCCGAGGCCAGGTTGGGCACCGGGATGAGCCGCAGCGGGTTGTCGCGCACCACGAAGACCGCCTCGGACGGGTTACCGATGACAATCTCATGGGCGCTGGACGCGCCGCCTTACTGAAGCCTGCCCAGCACAAAGAACGCCGCCAGCGCCACCATGGCCAGGATCAGACCGACCGCCATCGCCCGCAGGTGGTGGCGCATCGGCTCGTGCAGCATCACCGCGTCCTTGCGGACCAGCGCCGACTCCATCCTGCGGAGCACGAAGCGGTAGGCCTGCACCTGCGACTTGGTGGTTGGACTCGCGGACACCGGGTTCCTGCCGCCCTTTCCTAGGCGCTACGGTCCTGGACGCTACGGTGCGGCAGGATAGCGGACCGCCACGTCCATCCTCTCCAGCGGAGACGCAAGATTATGACCACCGCCGCACCGGCTCCGCCCCGGCAGGAGCCGACGGGTGCGCCACCCGCCACGGTGACCGCCCGGCTGCGCTCGACGGGTTCGCGGGTGGGCCCGCTGCCCGTGGTCAACGTGGTCGTGCTGGAAGTAGGGCTCGGTCTGGCGCTGCTCGCCCACAACAACGCCGTCGTATGGTGTGCGGTACTGCTGATCGCGGTGCCGCTGGCGCTGGGGCGCTGGCGAGGCCACTGGCTGCTGCGGTGGGTTGCGCTTACCGCTGGCTACCTAGTGCGCTCCCGCGGTCGGACCGTCACCAATCCTGACCCGGCAGCCGGTGGCCAACCGAGCACACCGCGGCCAGCCGTGGGTTCCGACGATCCGCGCCTCGCCTTGCTCCGTCTGCTCCTCCCGGACCTGAGCATCGCGCACGGCACCGACCACCACCGTGAACAACTCGGTCTGGCGTGGCACCAGGGCACCTGGACCGCCGTGCTCGAGGTGGACGCCTCGCCATCAATGATCACTCCCGTCGGCGGCGGCCCGAGCCTGCCGCTCGGCGCGCTGGCGCCCTGCCTGGAGCACCGCGGCGTGGTGCTGGACGCGATCCAGATGGTGTGGCATTGCTACCCGGGCAGCGCCGCCCTGCCGTCGTCGTCCCCCGCGTTGCGCTCCTACCTGGAGGTTTTGGGTCCGCTGCCGGCGGTCGCCAGCCGCACCACTTGGGTCGCGGTGCGGCTGGACCCCCGGCGCTGCCCGGCCGCGGTGGCCGAGCGCGGTGGCGGGGTGCTGGGCTGCCACCGGGCACTGATCGGTGCGCTGTCCCGGGTGCGCGGCACGTTGGAGGCTCGGGGACTGTCGACCCGGCCGCTGGACGCCGACCAGCTGGTGCGCGCCGGGATCTCCGCCGCGGAGCTGCCCTCGGCGACTAGCGCTGGAGGGCTGGTGACGCTGAGCGAAGGGTGGGCGGCGGTCACCGCCGCCGGGGTGCGGCATGCCAGCTACGTGATCAGCGGCTGGGGGGCTCGGGGTGGGGCGGGCAACCTCACCGCGTTGACCGGTGTCCGCGCGCTGTCCACCACTGTCGCGCTGTCGCTATCCCCCGGCGCGGACGGCGCCGAGGTCGGGCTGCGGGGTCTGGCCCGGGTCAGCGCTCGCGACCCTGGGGAACTCGAGGCGGCCGAGCAGCGGCTGCAGGCCGTCTCGCAACGGCTCGGTGTGCTGCTCAGCCCGCTGCACGGGCTGCAGGTCGCTGGTCTAGCCGCGACGCTGCCGTTCGGGGCAGCCCGATGACGAGAACGATCGGTAACCCAGTCGGGGCCGCGGTGGCGCCGGAGTTCCTGGTCACGCCCGACCTGTTGGACACGATCAGCCCTTCAGTCGACCGCGGCGGCACGGTCCTGGGCTGCGGCTCACAAGACGAGCCGCTGAGCGTGTCCGTGCTGCGCCCGCTGCCGACCCGACTGGTCCTCGTCGGTGGGCTCTACCTGGCCCACCAGGTCACCCTGCGCGCGATGGCCACCGGCGCCTGGGTTCTCGTCGCCACCGGTCGACCCGCCGCCTGGCAGCAGCTCGTCCGGGCCGCTGGCGAGGGCCCGGACGGGCGTCCCGCCCCGCTGGTGCACGTGCGTCAGCTCCTCCCCGTCGAGCTGCCGCGAGCCTCGGCGGAGGCTCCCCTGCTGGTCGTGCACGACGGCGGAGCGGTGCCGCGGGAGCTTTTCCCGCCCCGCGTACCGTGGCAGACCACCCTGTCCGTGCTGCCCTACCTGCACCCGCAGGCCGAGGACACCGCCGTCAACGCCGACCTGGTGCTGCTCCAGCGGCTGCCGGCCGACCAGGCGCAGCTGGCCGCCGAGATGTGGCGCCTGCCCGCGCCGATGGCCACGCAGCTGGCGGAGTTGACCGACGACGGGGTGGTAGCGCTGGGCCCAAACCTGTGGCTGCCGCTACGCCTGGTCACCACCCCCGCGGAGCGGGAGATCCTCGGCCCGGTGCGCTGGGGAGACTGAGACGCGGTTCGCGAGCTGGTGAGTGGCACACGGTGTTGCCGCACCGTGTGCCACTCACCAGCTCCGTTTTATCCTGATAATACGGAGCTGGTGATCTCGGGTGTATGAGTGTGAGCAGGCTGTCGATTTCGGTTCCCCCTGAGGTGGAGGACGTGATCCGCGCCGCAGCCGAGGCCGCCGGGTTGCCGGTCTCCGTATGGCTCGCTCGGGCCGCCGAGTGCGCCGCCGCGGAGCAGGCCGCGATCGCCGACGGGCTGGCTGGGGTAGCGGAGTTCGAGGCCGAGAATGGCGCCCTGACCGACGCGGAGCGGGCCGGGGCACGCCAGGTGCTCATCGACGCCAGGGTTGTCCCCCCGCGGCGGACCGCCAGTTAGGTGTCAGGACTCGTCTACGACACCGGCGCGCTGCTGGCTGCCGAACGGCGCCACCGCGGTCTGTGGGCGTTGCACGAACAAAGCCTCGCTGGCGGAATCCGTCCGATCGTGCCGGTCATGGTCCTAGCCCAAGCCTGGCGCGGCACACCACACGCGAACCTCTCCCGGCTATTACGCGGCTGCCAGGTAACGCCGGACACCGAGGAACTCGGCAAAGCAGCAGGCGTGATCTGTGGCCGGGCGGGTACCTCCGACATCATCGACGGGCTGGTGGTGGTCACCGCACTGCGGCTGGACGCCTTGGTGGTCACCAGCGATCCAGACGACCTCCAGCACCTCGCATCGAGCCTGCACAGCAAGCTGGCCCTGTACACCGTGTGACCGACCTGCCCAAACCTGAATTCTGCGTCAACACCCACTCCCGGAGACGGGCGGGACTCCGCGCCCCGCGATGGCGAGCCGCGCTGAGGCAACGGGGATGACGATCTGGTCCAAGAGTCTGGCAGGATGGCCGTGATCGTGACGCTGCGAGCACGATTGAGCACGGACAGCGCTTGGGGTGAGCGATGCAGACAGCGGCCGGAGACGGCACCTTCCTAGCGGCGGCCCAACAGGGCATGTTTGCCGTGGACACAGCGGCGGGTGAACAGCTGGTGATGTCCATCAAGCAGATGCAGACGGAGCTGATTCATCGACTAGAGCGAATCCATTTCCTCAAGACCGAGGCCAAGCTCGGTGACCTTGACGAGGCGCACGCGATCGCGTCCCGTGACAGGCAGGTGGCCTCCGGGGACGACGGGGACACACAGTCGCTGGAATTCGTGTTGCAGCGCTTCAAGGAGGCGCTGCAGGACGCGCAACAGGCGTTGGAGATCGGCATGCGCAACTACGCCGAGTTCGAGGCCCAGCTCGAGCAGGACTACCGGCGGATCGGCCGCCACGGATGAGCCTCCGCACCTGCCTTGCACCGCTGGCACTGATGCTGGCGGCGGCAGGCTGCTCACTCCCGCAGGCAGCCACCCCGAACGGCGAGCCGGCACCCTCGGCGCCACCTCGGGCGAGCGCCCCGGCACCGTCGAACACAGCGCCTCCAACAGGTCTGGCCACTATTCAGGCGTGTGACCTGCTCACCGCCAGCGAGACGGCCTCACTCAGCGTACCCGCGCAGGGACGCCCGGAAACAGTCCTCGGTCTGCGCCGCTGCGGCTGGAACACAGCGGAGGGCGGCATCTCCACCGGCATCAACGAGAAACTCGGGATCGACGGAGTCGTACTTACCGGTGCGTCCAGCATCACCAGCATCACGATCGGCCGGCACCGAGCCAAGCGCGCCGTGGGAATCAGCGGCCCTGGGTACTGCGATGTCTTCTTCGCGGTTGGCGACACCGCAAACGTCAGCGTGCTTGGCCTGTATCTCAATGACACGCCGCGGGCGTGCGCCGCCGCCGACCGGGCCGCTGCGTTCGTGGAACCAAAACTACCGTAGTGGGGGTATGAAGACATGACACCGAGACACGCACCAGCCACGGCCGAGCAGCTGAAGAAATTCGAGGAACAGGCGTACGACAATCACCCTCCAGCGGACGATTTAAGCCTAAGTTTGGTCGACCCGATCGCAGGGCCAATTTTCGGCATGGTAAGCGCAGTCAATCAGGCCGTGGGCGAGATGCTTAACGAAAGTCAGCGCAGCCGCTTGGCGCAGGGGCTGTCGATGCGCCCGGCGAGTGCTATCCCCCACACCTACGCCGCCGCTTACGACCATCCCACGCTCAAGCAGATGATCGACGCGTCCGAGCCTAGCCAGGCGCATGAGCTCGGCCGCCTGTGGAACGACCTCGGCAACGAGATCATGCACTTCGGGGCGAGCCTGCAGCGCACCGCGACCAGCAGCGAGGCGATCTGGGTTGGCCAGGCGGGGAACGCCGCTCGCGCGACAGTGAGCGCGCTTGCCGCCTGGAGCCAGCACACCGGACAGGGCGTGCAGTTCATGGGGACCACAGTGCGCACCCAAGCCGAGGCGGCGGAAGCCGCGAAAGCGGCGATGCCGGAGCCGCTGGTGCCGCCCTACGACCCCGCGAAGTACCAGGCTCAGCTGAACTCGACGAGCAACCCCGCCGAGTGGTTTCGGATTATGAGTGACGCCCGTAAGCAAGCCGACCTGCAGGACGCCAAGCACGCAGAAGCCATCCGAGTGGTCGAGACCTACAGCGCCTCGCTGCGCGAGACCGACACGGCGATGCCCGCCTTCACGCCGCCGCCAACGTTCGGCAACGGAGACACCGGGCATAATCGCGGTGTCCCGACGCCGGGCGGCCGGACCGGTGGAGCGCTCCCCCCGGCGGGTGGCGCTGGCGGCACAGTGCCCGGAGGCAGCGCGACCGGGGGTGCCCCCGGCATTGGTGGTGGGGGCCCACCGGCCGCTGCCGGTACCAGCGTGGATGGGCCCGGTAGCGGCGGAACAGCGCCGGCATCCACCCCGGCGCAGTCGGTGTCCTACGTTCCAGAGATCCCAGGCGGCGTCCCGGCTGGGAGAAGTGGCGGGGAGCCGGGTGGATCGAGCGTCCTGCCCGCTGCGGTCATCGGCGGAGCCGGGCCGGGGGGTGGGCGTGGATCCAGCGCCAGCGGGAGACGTGGTGGCGGTGCCGGCGGAGGGTTCGGCCCGCGCGGCTCGGCCGGTCTGGGTGCCTCGAACTCACGTACCGGAAACCCCCGCGCCTCGAACCCACCCGCCTCGAACGTCGACTCACACCCCGACTCGAACCCGCCGAGGCGTGGTGGAGCGAGCACCGGCGCCAGCAGCGGGTTTCCCCCGATGGCCGGGACCGGCCGCGATGAGAAGGACACCGAGCACCGGCGTCCCAGCTACCTGATCGAGACCGAGGACATCTGGGGCGACGGCCGCCACGTCGCGCCCCCGGTCATCGGCGAGGACCCGCCCGAGTACCACTACTAAGATGACCCGGGACATCACGCTCACCCTGGAGCAGTACGACATCTGCTGGGCCGACCTCGGCTTGGACGAGCAGGTATACCCGCTGCGGATCCGCGGCCACGGCCGCACCCACGAGGAGCGCGCCCACCTCCGTCGGCGGGTATACCAGCAGCTCGGTGCCCGCGAGCTGGCCCGGGGCGAGCGGCTGGAACCCGAGCTGGCCGGGGCGTTGACACTGCTGGCCCGCGCCCCGGTCTGGGTGGACATGCAATGGCTCTCCGCGCCGCGACAAGCGGAGCCGGACCGCGCCGTGGCGGCGCGCTACACCGAGCGGGGACTCATCGCCCGCCTCGACGGGATGAGCCTGCGGCTGATGCCGTGCACGGGCACCTCGCTGCTGCCGGCGCTCATCGGCCAGCTGCCCGCGGCGAGCGCGGCCCCCGGTCAGTCGATCAGCCTGCCCCGGGAGATCCTGATGCCCGCGGCGCCCAGGGTGGCGACGAGCGTCTACGACACCTCGCCCGCGACGTCAGGACGCTGCGGGCAGCAGTACCGTGCGCTGGCGGCGGTGCTGGCGAAACCCCGGTTGCGCGGTGGCCAGATCGTCGCGAACGGGCGGGACCGAACGGGCAAGCGGCACCGCTCCCGTCCAGTGGAGTGGTTCGACACCGAAGCCGGCCGCTGGAGCGCCCGGACGCTGCCTGCGCTGGACGGGGGTGAACACCTCACGGTGTGCCCCGCCGACAGCGCCCGATTGGCCACCCAGGTCAACGAGCTGCTCAACCGCATGACCCGCTAAGCCCGCTACAGCGCGACCCGGCGGGCGCGGGTCTGCTCGGCGCGGGCGGCGAGCTGGTCGTCATCGGGGTAGTCCACGCCGACGAGGGTGAGGCCGTGCGCGGGGGCCACCGTCACGTCGCTGGTGCGGGTGGTGTGGCGGAGCAGGGTGGCGGGCCAGGCCGGGGGGCGGCGGTGCTCACCCACCGCCAGCAGGGCACCCACCAGGCTGCGTACCATCGAGTGGCAGAACGCGTCCGCCGCGACGTGCGCGACCAGCAGGTACGGCTCGTCGCGGGTCCACGCCAGGGCCTGGAGCGCACGCACCGTGCTCGCGCCTTCCCGACGGCGGCAGAACGCGGCGAAGTCGTGCTCGCCGAGCAGCAGCGCGCTCGCCGCGTTCATCGCGGCGTCGTCGAGTAGGCGGGGATAGCCCAGCGTGTCGTAGCGACGCAGCGGATCGACCCCCCACGGCGCGTCGCAGACCCGGTACCGGTAGTGCCGCCGCAGCGCGGAGAAACGGGCGTCGAAGGTGCGCGGCACCGGCCGTATCGCGGGCACCCGGAGATCCGGTGGCAGCAGCCGAGCCAGGCGGTGGGCGAGCTGCTCAGGCGGCATCGCGCCAGGTGGCACATCAAGGTGCGCCACCTGCCCGCTGGCGTGCACGCCAGCATCGGTGCGACCCGCGACGGTGAGGGCGGCCCGGATCCGCGCCACGGTCTCCAGAGCGTGCTCGAGAACTCCCTGAACAGTACGCCGCCCTGGCTGGCGGGCCCATCCAGAGAAGCCGGCGCCGTCGTAGCTGATATCCAACCGGTAGCGCAGGAGCCCGACATCCCCAACGGGGGCGGCGGGCTCCTGCGGTTCGGTGCTCGAAATCAGGATTCGCCCTCGTCCTCCCGCCGTGCGGGCGACGGGATCTCCTGCTCGGCTGGGGTGTCCACGGCGGCGGGCTCTTCGGTCTCCTTGGCCGGCTCCTGCACCTGCGGGCGGCCCTTGAAGGCCTTGCGCTGGACCTCCTGGACCTGCGCGGCGGTGCGCTCGGTGACCAGCGCGATGACCGCCATCGGAGCGTTATCGCCCTTGCGGGGCATTGTCTTGAGGATCCGGGTGTAGCCACCCGGCCGGTCCGCGAACTGCGGGCCGATCTCCGCGACCAGCTTGTGCACCACGTCCTTGTCGCGGATCACTCGCATGATCTCGCGACGGTTGTGCAGGTCCGCCCGGCGGGCCTTGCTGATCAACCGCTCGGCGAACGGGCGCAGTCGTTTCGCTTTGGCCTCAGTGGTGGTGATCCGGCCATGGGTGAACAGCGATGTCGCCAGGTTGGCCAGCATCAGCCGTTCATGGGCCGGCGACCCCCCGAGCCGGGCGCCCTTGGTCGGCGTTGGCAT